>MENC01000293.1:16675-20702 GCA_001768155.1 Bacteroidetes bacterium GWA2_30_7 | reverse complement strand
TTGAGTTATAGCTGAATTTGACCATAAGTAATCGAATCCACTTCCTGCATCAAGCTCTGTAGAATCTCCTGTACAAAAAACTAAAGTACCTGTGATATTTGCTACAGGATTTGTAAAGTATGTAACATCCACACATGTGTCTCCAGCACAGCCATTTGCATCGGTTACGGTAACGCAATATGTACCTGAAGAGTTGACGGTAATTGATTGTGTATTTGCACCGTTTGACCATAGATAACTAGAACCAGCTGTTGAAGTAAGTGTTGTTGTACTTCCGTTACAAAGCTCAAATGTTCCTGTAATTACAGGTATAGGTAAAGGATTAATTGTAACCTTAACTGAGTCCACGCATGAATGGCCTAAATTATCGCTAATATTTGCATAATATGTTGTTTCTTCAGTTGGATTTTGATTTGGAGGATTAGTACCAGTATATATTAACCCTGCTGGATTTGAAGTCCAATTTATTTCAACATCAGGAGGAGGAGTACTAATACAAATACTGTCTAACCCCCAGTGGTCGTACTGAAAATCGGTGCTTACTTCCTGAATCCATCTAAATCTGGTATTTGTAGTTTGCGCTGCACCAGTAATCGCAAAAGTATATTGTGCCCAAGTAGTAAATGCTGTAGGTCCGGATGCATCAAGAGTAGATTGTCCTTGGTAAATATTTCCATTATATTCAACAACTCCAGATGGTCTGAAATATGCTATAGGACTCCAAGCAGCACCATAATTTGTTGAATATTGCAGAGTAATTCCTTCGTCAATTTCATCAGGACCTTCACACGGTGAAGCATCGCCTTGTTCAGCATATCGAAGATAAAAATTAATTTCTCCACCATATTGAACATTATAGTCTATTGAGGTTAAGTTTCTAGGAGCAGGAGAAGCTGCTCCCATCCATAAAGCTGTACTTCCATCTGCTCCAGGTCCGCATGGATTTGTAAAAGTTGCTTGAACAGTTGATGCCCAACCAACTCCAACATTTCCATTGTTAAAATCGTTAGACATTAAAGTTATATTAATATCACCTGTAGCTGATAGTGTTACAGCTTCGTCTTCACAAATAGATGTTGCTGAAATTGTAGGATTAATTACACAAGTTACATTTTCCTGGCATGCGGGGTCAGTATTATCTACAACATTTACAGTTGTATAAAAAACCTCATTAATATTTCCACAAAGTGGATTTGCTGATGGACCGGTTACAGTTACAGCATAATCTGTAGTAGTTAATGGTGTTGTAAGTATATAATTTCCAAATTCTTGCAACGATGCATCAACCGGATTTGATGACCAGGTATAAGTTACGCCAGTGCTTGATACTCCATCAATTGAAATATTTGCAGTATTTCCTTCACAGATAGTTTGCTCAGGAGTAATTTGTGCTCCAACAGCAATTCCAGAACCAACAGAAATTGTGTAATCACATACATCACCTCCAAACCCATCAACCATTAAGTAGTATGTCTGACCAGGAACTAAATCATAAGCTTGAATTACAAAATCAGTTGGAACACCTTCGCTAACACAATTTGAATAAGGAATAAAATCTTGACAATCTGCTGTTTGATAAATTTGCATTTGAATACCTGCATCATTCGTACAGTTATATGTCCAAACGTTTAGTGTTGCACTATTTTCTTCAGCTACAAAAGATAACCACGAATTATTTTCGATAGAACCGCAGAAATCATCCATTAAGCCTGAAATATTATTCCAGTCTTCACCATTATGGTCAATACTGTTATATGTAGAACTTGTATTTCCACAAAAGCCTTCCAAATTGCAAAGTGGAGTTGCAGTAATACACTGATTATCAGCAGCAGGATTGCTGGCACAAGGTGGAGCGGTTCCACAAGTAGGAGGACAAAATACACTTGCAATCCAGCCTGTACCTTGAGTTGCTCCATCAGAGGTAAAATGAACTGTTAAGCATTGTCCATCATCAGAACCGATTCCTAGAGGTGGAATTGAAGATGCACTTGTTAATGTTGCTACTGGAGAGCCAGTTGCAGTAGTTCCGTTGAAAAATTCTAATTGGTCTCCGGCTCCTAAATTTAGTTGAGAAAAATTTAATTTTACACAGTTCCACGAATTTGGACAAAATGTTATTGTGTAATCTTCATTGGCAGAATAGTTTCCTGTCATATTTCCTGAATCAGTAAAATAACCACCGCAAGTAGTTACAGTTCCGCCTTGATTAATAGGATATATTTGAACGCAACTAATTGTAGCTGAAAAATTTCCTCCATCATCACATGAGGCTGGCCAACCGACAGTTCCATTATCCCCTGAGTGAAAAACAAATGTTAAACATGTACCTGAAGAAATTATTGTTGGGACAGAACTTCCCGAAACAAGATTGTATATTAGTGGAGAAGCAGTATTTGGTCCATCATAAACGTTTAAATAATCTGAACCTACAATTTCAAGTAAATCAAATGCAAACATCAAATTATCTCCGTTTGATGAGCAAAAGGTTTTTGTGTAATCTTCATCATTGTAATAAGAACCTTGAATGCAAATTAGAAGTAAATTAATATTATCCCCACTTCCACCACTATCGTAAAAATAACCCGCACATGTTGTTTCTGTATTATTATTGTCCATAAGATATTCTGGGTCAAAAAGTTGAGAGAATATTTGTAATGGAATTAAAAGAATAATAAAAATTAAAAAGAAATATTTATTTAACATAATTTTATTATTTTGATTTTCATACGACTATGACGTTAATTCAATTAATTAAGTTGTCTAAATTAGTTAAAATTTTACTTAAAATGCTGTTAAAAATATGTGAAAAATATGACATTTATGAGGATTTTGTTTAATAATCAAGAATTGAATATCATTTAGATTTGTAATTAGCATAAAAACAATTGTTTGCGTTTAAATTTAATATGAAAATTAAAAATGATATACAACATGTTTTTAAAATTTATTTATAGTTGTTAAGTTTGGAAGTTGATAAGTTGATTAGTTGAAAAGTTTATGAGTTTGTAGAATTTTAGTGCCAAACTCTTGTTATACCGTTACGGAACGAGTTTGCAAAAAACTTTACATTATATGTGTTCCTGTCGGCATAACTTTCCGATGAATCGGAACAGACTATTCTAATCATCTTTTTCAAAGCTGTTAAGAATGAGTATAAATGAACAATTTAAACACATGAGCAAAATATCTTATGTTTAATTTTGTGACTGAACACATACAAGCATGAACTCAAGCAACAATTTACAAATTTATCAATTTACCAATTTAATATTTTACTATATTTACCAACTTTCAAATGTAGCGTAATGCAAAAAAAATATTTATATATAGTTGTCGGACTAGTAATTGTTGCAATTGTTTATTTCGTTTTTTTTAATAATTCCGATGTTGATACAGAAACAAAAGAAATAGAAGTCAAAGTAGAAAAAGGTAAATTTGAAATTAAAGTAACTACTACAGGTGAACTTCAAGCTAAAAATTCTGAAAAAATTGTTGGACCATCTAAGCTTCAGCGATTATATATATATGATGTTAAGATTACTGATTTGATTCCAGAGGGAAGCCTCGTTGACTCTGGCGATTATGTTGCAACACTTGATCGTTCGGAAGTAGAAAGTAAACTTAAAGACGTGGAAAGTGAGTTGCAAAAAATGGAATCACAATTTATTAAAACACAGCTTGATACAACTTTAGAGTTAAGAAATTCAAGAGACGAATTAATTAATCTGAAATATGCAATGGAAGAAGCTCAAATAACTTTAGACCAGTCTAAATTTGAAACACCTGCAACAATCCGCCAGAATAACATTAGTCTTGAAAAATCTCAAAGAACTTATGAACAAGCCGTTAAAAATTATAAGCTTAAAGTAGAACAAGCGGTTGCAAAAATGGTTGAGGTTAGTGCAAGTAAAGACAATCAAAAACGTAAACAAGATGATTTAATTAAAATCCAAGACGAATTTATTGTAAACGCACCAAAAAGCGGAATGGTTATATACATGAAAGAGTGGGGTGGAGCAAAACGAAA
>MENC01000293.1:13079-16650 GCA_001768155.1 Bacteroidetes bacterium GWA2_30_7 | reverse complement strand
AATAATGTAGTTGCTACTCTTCCCGATTTATCTTCAATGATTTCAAAAACTTATGTAAATGAAATAGATATAAGCAAAGTTAAAGTAGGACAAAGTGTTGAATTGGGAGTTGATGCTTTTCCAGAAAAAAAATATACAGGAAATGTAACGGAAGTTGCAAATGTTGGTGAACAATTACCAAATAGTGAGGCAAAAGTATTTGAAGTTACAATTACATTAAACGAAACCGACACAACTCTTCGTCCATCAATGACTACAAGCAATATAATATCTGTTTCAACATTCGATAATGTATTATTTATTCCACTCGAAGCTCTTCATCAAAACGATAGTCTGAAATATGTTTTCAAAAAAGATGGTTTTTCAACAATCAAAAAAGTAATTCAAGTTGGAGAATCAAACGATAATCAAATAATTGTAAAACAAGGTCTTTCATATAAAGATATTATACTTTTATCACCATTCGATAAGGGCGAAAGCATGGAATATGTAGGATTGGAATTTATTAAAAAATGAAAGAATTAAGGATTTGTAGAGATTATTAATGGACAAACTAAAACTTTTCAAACTTAGAACTAATGAACTATTCTACATTAAAAACTGAAACACTTAACATTAAACACAAAACAAAGAATGATTAACAAATTGAAAGTGAGGAAGTGAGAACAACTTCAAACCTTAAACTTCAAACACATAAGCACTTGAATACCTGAACACAAAACGAATGAACCGTTACTACCACGACATAACAATTGCCCTCGAATCGATAATGGCAAATAAGCTAAAGTCTGTGCTTACCGGGCTTGGAATTATTTTTGGAGTTGCTGCTGTTATCAGTATGTTGGCTATTGGAAATGGTGCAAAACAAGAAATTATCGAACAAATAAAGTTAGTAGGAGTAAATAATATTATTGTAAAACCTATTATTAAAAAATCTTCTGAAACTACTGAAGATGATGACAGTAAAAAACAATCAAAAAAATTTTCAACAGGTCTTTCTCTTGCAGATTTTGAGGCTATAAAATCAATAATTCCGGAAATTGAACAAATAAGTCCCGAAATTAATTACGAAACATTTGCTATTCAGAATGGAATTAAAAAAAGTGTTAGTCTTTTAGGTGTACATCCTGCATATTTTAATTTATTTAACATGACTTTAATGAATGGCGTATACTTTAATGATATTCAGAATGATAACGGAAGTACTGTATGTATAATTGGACCAAATATTAAAACTAAATTTTTTTTAAATCAAAATCCTGTAGGAAAAAGTATAAAGTGTGGTACAATATGGTTGACTATAATTGGAGTGTTAAATCCTAAAACATTAATATCACAATCGAACGATAATTTAGGTATAAGTAATTCTAACGAACAAATATTTATTCCAGCAAAAACAATGTTGATGAGATTTAAAAATCGTTCAATCGTTAATTCAAAATCATTCACTCAAAATGAACGCAGAGGTAGAGGGATGATGACTTCGCAAAATGAGAAAACAGATAATAATTATAATCAATTAGATAAAATAATTATTCAAGCTAAAGAAACAGAATATCTTACATCAATTTCAAATATTGTTAAGAATATGATTTTAAGAAGACATTCGGGAGTTGAAGATTTTGAAATTATTATTCCCGAATTGTTATTAAAACAGCAACAACGAACTAAAGATATTTTTAATATTGTATTAGGTGCAATTGCAAGTATTTCGCTAATAGTTGGTGGAATTGGAATTATGAATATTATGCTTGCTTCGGTAATGGAAAGAATAAAAGAAATAGGAACTCGATTAGCAATTGGAGCAACAAAACGAGATATTGTAGTTCAGTTCTTGGCAGAGTCAACTTTTTTAAGTGTTGGGGGTGGATTTATTGGTGTACTTCTTGGTTTTGTTTTTTCAAAATTGATTACGAAATTTGCAGATATTCTTACAATTATAACTCCCGATTCAGTTATTATTGCTTTTGGAATTTCGGCTCTTGTGGGCATTCTTTTTGGTTATATGCCTGCAAAAAAAGCTTCAGACCGCGACCCTGTTGAATCGTTGAGATATGAATAAAACTTTGTAAGTTCAATTTGATTTCAAAGATTTTTAATCCCGATAAAATCGGGATAATTTGAATAACCGCCTATGAAATAGGCGGTTAAACAATCAAATCGTAGCGTCAACTACAAAGTAGTTGAACATATATACAGAGTATTCAACACTTTCAGTGTTACTGTTTATTAGCATTAATTCCCCCAATTATATCGGGGGTTATTCAAATTTAACTCTTTCAGAGTTTGAAAAAAGTTGCAATTTTTCTGAAATTAAATTGAGATTACAAAACTTTAATAATTTTTGGATGTTGTGTACAAACCGTTAACATTGTATTATAGCGAAAAATCGAAAAGATGTACTTCAAGGAATACACAGAGTTTCATAAAATTATTTATTTTCAATTGATTATTTTAACTTTTCAACCTTAAAGGTTTTTTGAAAATCGCCATTTTTATTAAATACTTTCAAAAAATAAATTCCTGAAGATAATTTACTGAAATCAATTTCTATAACAGTTTCGTCTTTTATTATATCATAATTTTTAATGATTTTTCCTGAATAATCGCTTAACACATAACTAATTGATTCGTCAGTTTTTTGTTCAAACTTCAAGTTAATTTTATTGGTAGTTGGGTTTGGAAAAACCGTTGCGGAAATACCTTCTTTGGCAGTTTCTTCAATAGAAGTAATATTATAATCGCTTTGTTGAAAACCTTGTGTGATTGTATTATTTGAATTTGAATATGTGTCGGTAAAGGTCTCGCCAATTGTAACACTAAGCTTTGAGTTGCCGTTATCGTAATATCCACCTCCTGATGAAATTACATCCTGAACAATAGTCTGGCTTTTTGCATAAGTGCAAACAAATAAAATGGCAACAATTATTATAGTTTTCATAAAAGCTTGTTTAATTAATATTTGGTAAAAATTTTATTTAAAATTACACTATTATTTTCAAAAAACAATAAATCAACCCTAAGTTTTAGCAAGCAAAAAAAGAAAAATTAAAAATAGTGATAAAATGTTTAAATTTGTAAAAATTGTAAAACATGAATTTTGATTAGGACAAAATAAAAATAAATCAAATATCGAAAAGCATGGAATAGGATTTAAGCAATCACAAGAGGTTTTCTTTGATGAAAATAATATTGAATCACTGGATAATAGAAAAGATTATGGTGAGCAACGTTATAAAATAATTGGAAAATCTTTTGACTTAATTCTTTCGGTAATTTATACATTTCGTAGTTCAAAAATTCGTATTATCTCGGCTCGTGGTGCTAGTAAAAACGAAAGAGAAGTTTATAATAAAAATTTATCATTTTATGAAAATAAAAAATAAAAAATATTGGAAAAATGTTGTTAACAATCTTAAAAACAATAAAATACTTAAGACAAAAGAAATTGATTTTAATAATGAAACTATAGGGTTTAAAGATGTAGCATTACTTAATCGACATGGATTTCGTGTGCCAGAAAACCTGATTGCGTATAATGATGATGAAATTGATTTCAAAGATGACTCTG
>MENC01000293.1:9132-13014 GCA_001768155.1 Bacteroidetes bacterium GWA2_30_7 | reverse complement strand
TGTTGTAAAATGTCTCTATGCGCAGATTCAATTGCACCTGAACCAATTAATAATCCTTTGTCAATAAATGATTTATACTTCATTCTCTTTAAATTTGTATTATAGTAATTGATTAATGCCGTATTTAGCTTTTTAAGTTTTTCATTTTTTACAATCATAACCTTTAAGTCATCAATTACATTTTCAACTTCATCATTGAGTAATTGCTCACATTTTTGATTAATCCAATTCATTTTATCATTTTCATTTTGAAAGTATTCTTTAGCAAACTGGCATAAATGTTCTTTTGCATGAAAGAAATCTAAAATCTGAATATTATCTGGGTAATATGTTTCAATCCAATCCCAAATCCATTTTGCTCCATCGTTTATAAAAACTGGATTTTTCAATGATTCTATATAATGACTAAGTTTTTCAAGAAAGTCCGTATGAGTTCCTAAATGACAAACGTATGCTGATTTTGTAATAAGTCCTCTTTGCTTACAAATATCAATATTATCTGTGGCTTTAAAAATGCGTCCAAGTTTCATTTCTTTCCACTTTTCTTCTCTGGTTAAATACATACTGCCATCCATCATTACATAATAAAGAGATTTATTATCAGGATAAATTTTATCTACTCCTGCTTTTATCTTTTCTTTTAGATTTTCTTCTATTTGTTCGCCGTGATAATGGCATATTCGCTCTATTTGTTTTGATGTGATTTTTATTCCGCTTATAAGTCGGATGCGTCTTCAAAAACTAATTTACTACCTATAAAACATGATAATTCCTGCAAATATGGACTTGCCGAAAATGGTGTACTTGTAAATGTCAAGCAATGTTCTTTCTCTACATCGAAGTTTCCAAAACTGGTAATTACAGTTTTTTTTTATTCTTGTTGATTAATTCTGTTGATGTCATTTCTTTGAATACTTCTTCTTCTATTTCTCGCATCATTAATGCAAAACTTCTCTCATATTCATAACCACTTTTTTGTCCTATTTGACTCTTTTTCCATACGGATATTCTTTCTTTGAACATCTCAGCTAATTTTTCTTCTGAATTTTCCATACTTTTTTAAACAAAGAAAATTCTTAAATTAATTCATTTTATACTTGCTATCAAACTAATACAAACATTTTGTTGTTAATTGGATATTTGTCGTACACCCATTGCTTTAATTATTGTTACAATAAATTTATTTTAAACGAACCTTTCCTGCACTTGCATTATCAATTGCAATTAATGCTACTGTATTAATAATATACTAGACCTACTTCCAATCAATAGCTCGGTAGATTTTTATAAAATGCTATTAATTAACAGATTATCAATGTATTGTTTTTTACATTATTGCATTGATGCTACTTCCCCGAGGGGTGGGGTCAAGCTGTGGTGCTTCACTGCGTTCGCAATGACGTAACGTGCGGACAATCAAAGCATTCGTCATTGCGAGGAACGAAGCAATCTAAAAATATACAGAGCTATTATCTAATAATAAGGAAAAAAATCAATTTATTAGTGACAAAATGTCTGATAAAAAGAATTGGTCTTAATTTTGAAAGCAATTAATCTAACTTAAAAATTTATTATTATGCCTATCATTTGGATTATTTTTGGAATATTTATGTTGATTAGTTGGGCGATAGGTGCTCAATTAAAATCAAAATTTAAAGCTTACTCTAAAATACCAATCAACAATGATTTATCTGGAAAAGATGTTGCCGAAAAGATGCTAAAAGACCATGGAATATATGGAGTTGCTGTTACATCTGTACCTGGTGACTTAACAGACCATTACGACCCTGTAAAAAAGACAGTAAATCTTAGCAAAGATGTTTTTTATGGACAAAATGTTGCATCTGCTGCAGTTGCAGCTCACGAATGTGGTCATGCAGTGCAACATGCAAATGCATATAGTTTTTTACAAATGCGCAGTTCGCTGGTTCCGGTTGTTAGTTTAGCTTCAAAATGGGTTCAGTGGATTTTATTAGCAGGGATATTACTTGTACAAAGTTTTCCACAAATTCTACTTCTTGGAATTGTTTTGTTTGCATTAACTACTATATTTAGTTTTATTACATTACCAGTAGAGATTGATGCTAGTAAAAGAGCATTAGTATGGTTAAACAAAAGCGGGTTAACTACAAGTGAAACTCATCCTAAGGCAAAAGACGCTTTAGATTGGGCTGCATATACATATGTAGTGGCAGCACTTGCTTCTCTTGCAACATTGATTTACTATATTTCTGTTTACATGGGAAGAAAGGATTAGATTCAAAGGAAAATGATTGTGCCCCCTCCGAAAAGTCTTTTTTTGCCACAAAGTCGCAAAGACTCAAAGTTTTAATAATCATAATCTCAGATCTCACTAAAATACCCAAAATATTTTATTATCAATCGCTATTTAAAATGAAACTTTTATACTCAATTTCTTTCTGCTCCAGAGGAGCATAATGTTTATAGAATGAAATTAAAACTAACATCGGAGAAATGCAAATTAACGTCAGGTGAATGTGAAAAGAAAATTATATTATACTAATTCCAACAATTAATATATCATCAATTTGTTCGTGTTCACCTCTCCAGTCAAGAATTGCATTATTTAAAAATTTTCTTTGCTCATCCATATTTAAATTGTTAGTTTGTAAGAAGATATCTTTTAACTGTGTATATTTAAATTTTTTACCTTTAGGTCCTCCAAATTGGTCTGCGTATCCATCTGAAAACAAATAAACTCTGTCTGAGGGCTTTAACTGAATATTATTATTTGTAAAAAGATTATCTTTAATATAATATCCGATAGGCATTTTATCTGGTTTAATTTCAATTAATAATGCATTATCAGACTCAAGGAATTGAAGTTTAGAAGCATGGTTTTCAAAATCTTCGGACTTAAAAATTTCTTTTTTTCTAACAAAATATAATGGATTGTTTGCCCCTGCAAATTGCATCTCATTATTACTTAGGTTTATCATTGCAAGTGCTAAATCCATACCATCTTTAGATTCTCCTTCTTTTCCGGTTTGATGAAGTGAAACTATTACATTTTCTCTAAGTGAGTTTAATATTTCATTAGGTGTTATATAATCACTGTTATTTACAGTTTCATTCAAAAAAGCCATTCCTAACATACTCATAAATGCTCCAGGAACTCCATGCCCTGTACAATCTGCTGCTGCAATATATGCAAATTCGCCGCGATGACTAAACCAATAAAAATCGCCACTTACAATATCTCTGGGGCAGAACAAAATAAATGATTCGTGAAAAATCTTTTTTACTTCTGTAACATTAACTAATACAGCCTCTTGTATATTTCGTGCATAATTTATACTATCGGTAATATCTTTATTTTTTTGTTCAACTAATTCTTTTTGTTTTACAACCTCTTCAGTTCGTTCCAGAACGGTTTGCTCTAAGATTGCTTTATCTTGTTTCAGTTTAGCTTCACGCCATTTTACATATAAAATAAATAGTATAAGTGTAAGAATTGTTAGAATGGTATAAAACCACCATGTTTTCCAGTACGGAGGCTTAATTGTGAAGTGAAATTCTGTTGGAATTTCGTTCCAAACGCCGTCATTATTACATGCTTTTACTTTAAAAATATAATCACCATCGGGTAAACTAGGGAAATCGGCTTCACTTTTAGACTTTGGAGGCGACCATTCGGTTGTTAATCCTTCGAGAAGATACTGATATTTAACCTTTTCGGGAATAGCTAGGCTTGCTGCAACAAATTCAAAAGTGAGATGATTTTTATCATACGGCAAAACTAATTCTTTTGGAAGTTTTGATAATGAATCAACTCCATTACTATATGGAGACCAATCGAAATCTTTGTAAGCTAATTGTAATCTAGTTAATTGAGTTATTGGTTTAACAGTATTTTTTATA
>MENC01000293.1:6081-9093 GCA_001768155.1 Bacteroidetes bacterium GWA2_30_7 | reverse complement strand
ATCAATTCCTTTATCTGAGCCAATAAATAAATTATCATTATCGTCAAGTATCAGAGAATAAATGTTATTAGAGTTTAATCCTTTTTCTTTATTAATTAAATCGGTTTTATCTTTATCAATTTTAATAAAAAAATTCTCATCAAATCTAAATAAGCCTTGTTTCGTACCAAACCAATAATTGCCTCTTTTATCCTGAATTATAGATACTACTTTTTCATTTGTAAAACCTTCCTTTTCTCCTAAATGCATTAAAGTTCTGTTATCATAAAAATAAACACCTGACATTGCAGCAAACCAGATATTTTTATTTTTATCCTCAAATATTTTAAATATTTCTTTCCCTTTTAATTCTGGAAAATTATTTGTAAAATCCTCAAATTTCCCATTTAAATACCTTAATACCCCCTTCCAATGACCAAACCACACAATCCCTTTTGAGTCAGATAAAATTGTATAAGTCTTAAACTCGTCATATTCTGGAAAATAATCAATTATTTTACAATGCATCTTTCTTTTCTGAAATCTAGCAATTTGTTCAAGATTATATCCTTTAAAATTAGTTCCAATAGCTTTTTCATATGCTTTAGGTGTAATATAAACAACATAATCATCAAAATCTTTTGAGTTAATATACGTTATACTTTGATATGTTGAAAACCAAATATTTTTATCTTTATCATTGATGGCAGAAGTTATAGTTTGCCCTGCAAAATAATCATATTGAAATTCTTTTACTTTAGATATTTTAGAATTTTTATAATTTATTGCAGTAATACCAAGTATCATTGAACCAATAAAGAATGTATCGTTTGGATATTCAAGAATAGAATAAACATTACTATTTAAGATAGAATCCTTATCACTATTAAAATTCATAAAAGTTCTTATCGGAAATTTTATTAATCCACTACCATCTAAAGAGCCTAACCAAATTGAACCTTCGTTATCTTCAATCATTGACCAAATTTTCAATTTACTATCAACTCTAATCCGAATACCTAAATCATTGTTTTTGGAAGAAACAAAATGATTATTAAACAAATGACCTCCTGACGAAGCCAAGAAAATTTCATCTGTAATTTTAGATGGAATAACAGCCATTGAGCCTTTATCTGATAAGGTATTATAAATTTTCCCATCCTTAATATAATCAACACCCTCATTAGTCCCTATCCAAATAATATTATTTTTATCTGAGTTAATTGAATATACGTAATTATCTGATAACCCATTCCCTGTATTATACCGAAGAATTTTATTTTTATTTTTTAGATACAATCCTCTTTTCATTGTTCCAAACCATATTGAGTCCTGGCTTTGATATAGAATATTAGTTATGGCTATTTTATTTAAAATTGTATCCAAATCAACTTTTTCTAATTTGCTATTATTATATATCATTACACCTTTTCCTGTTGCCAACCATACTCTATCTTTATCATCAGTTATTACTTTCCAGACTCTATTATTAGATAAACCATCTTTTTCTGTATGATTTTTAAAATACCAACCATTATAAATACTAAATCCTTCATTTGTGCCAAAGTATTTATTGCCTTTATTGTCCTCATTGATAGAATAAACCACATTATTTACTAACCCATCATCTGTAGAAAGTGTTTTAAATTCCTTACCATTATAAATACTTATACCTCCTCCATTAGTTCCAATCCATAAATTGCCCAACTTATCTTGAAAAATAGAAAGAACCTGCGATTGAGCCAAGCCATCTTCTACATTGAATTTTTTGATATTATAGGTTTGTCCAATAAGTAATTGTGGAATTATTATTAAACTAATAATCAGGAAATATCTAATCGAAAATAATTTCATTAAAGCTTGACAATTTTACAAGTTCTAAAAATATGAAAAAACTTTTAATTATCGTATAATTATGCTGTAAATCGTAACTAATCAGTGTCTAAAGTTTAGAGTGCCTAAAGTTATAAGAATTAGAAATTTATAGCATGTAAAGAAAATATTGTATATTTTTTCAAAATCAATTAAGAAATTTTCTTTAATTAATAAATTGCTTAAAATAAGCTACTTGTAAATAACTAATAAATTACATTAAATTTTTCATTTAACTTTAAGTACTTTAAAATCAAGGCACTTTAAGTACTGATTAGTTACATTGATTGATATTTATCCAATAAGAGGATGTTATTTTATATTTTGCTTATTCCTCGTTAACAATCAGCCTAATCAATTCAATTTTTGTAGTTCCGGCTTTAATAATTTTTATGTGATAATTATTAATACATACTACATCGTTTATGTTTGGAATATTTTGATGATGAAAAAGAATCAATCCGGCAATTGTACTATACTCGTCTGATTCCGGCAGTTTAAGGTTGTATGTTTCATTTAGGTTATCAATTTCGAGTCGTCCGGAGAATATAAATTCTGTATCGGAAATTTTCTTTTCAATAAATTCTTCTGAATCGTGTTCATCGTCGATTTCGCCAAAAATTTCTTCCATAATATCTTCGATTGTAACAATGCCTGAGGTTCCCCCAAATTCGTCAACTACTACTGCTATATTCTTTTTAGCTTTTATAAATTTAGCTAATAATTTATTTGCCGGCATTGTTTCGGGTACAATAAGTACTTCTTTTATTACATTTCGTAATTGTTTTGGTTTATTAAATATTTCGATGCTATGAACATAGCCAATAATATTATCAATACTGTCTTTATAAACCATTAATTTAGAATAACCTGTTTCGATAAATTTTTGAGTAAGTTGCTCAATAGAATCATCAATATTAACTGCTTCAATTTCGGTTCGTGGAATTATACAATCTCTTAATTTAACCGAAGAAAAATCGAGTGCATTTTGAAAAATTTTAAAATCATTTTCGACTTCATCGTTCTCAGAACTTGACGATTGTATTTCATTTACTAAGTGGTCGAGGTCGATTTTGCTAAATACAAAATTTTTGTCAGATTTTGAAATGTCAATTTTAAAAAAAATACTTAAAAATGTTTTAGATAACAAAACAATAGACT
>MENC01000293.1:5682-5825 GCA_001768155.1 Bacteroidetes bacterium GWA2_30_7 | reverse complement strand
TGATATATAGCTTTTAGGATTTTTTAGAAAAATTGATATAATTCCTGAAGCAAAAGTTTTTTGTTTTTTATCAAGTTCAATTTTAAGTTTATTGGCTGATATAAAGGCTATTTCCATTCCCGAAAAAAAAGCCGAGAAAATTA
>MENC01000293.1:0-5659 GCA_001768155.1 Bacteroidetes bacterium GWA2_30_7 | reverse complement strand
CTTTTTTAGAAGTTTCAAAAATACCAGTAATTAAGGCAAATAATGTAATTAATAACCAGATTATTTCAGCAATGTATGCAATTTTTTTATTCATCTTTTAAAGATATAACTCCTTTTAGTTTTTTAATCTGATATTTAGTAAAATTTTGATTCGATTCAAATCCATCTCCAAACAAAACTTCTTCGGCAGTAGTAATTTTTACAAATTTATCAGAATATATTGTTTCCTTATTTTCGTTCCAGAATAGTTGTTCGGTATTGAGTAAATCGCATTTTTCATTAATTGTCCTAACGTCGTCTCTAGCTTCCCAAAGTTTTTTTTTCTCGAAATACTTAGCATAATTTGCTTGAAGTTCTGATTCAATTTCTTTTTTTGAATTAAAAAAATATACATGAATACCTTTTGGAAATAAAACAAACGGCTCTTCTTCATCGTTATAATGTTCTAAAACAGGAGCAGTAAGTTTTAATTGAACAACAGCATCTTCTGAATATAATACTTCAATATCTATAGCCGACTGATTTGGTAAAACAACTTCTTTAGAAAAAAAATTTACTTTTTCTAATTCATTTTCACACGAAAAGCAAAAAGAAATCATTGCTATTGCAATGATTTCTTTGTAACAAATAAGCCACATCTTTTTTTGCCACAGATTACACAAGTTTTCGCAGATTTGTTGCACAGATTCTTTTTAAGTTAATATTACTCGTTTAAAAGTGAGTGAATTTTCCCCAAAATTTACTAGTAATCCCAGAGATAATTTTGAGCAAGCTAAATAATAATTGTTTGTTTAATATCTTCATCGTAAATTCCTGATTGTGCTTTAACTTCTAAAATTAAGTTTTCATAAACAACAAAATCTGCATTGTATTTTCTTTTCAAGGTTCGTCCTTTATAGTCAATAATGAAAGGTTTTTCTCTTTCATAAGGAATTAAATTATCCAAAAATTCAATTTCAAGAGCATCTTTATAAACAATTTCTAAAAAACCTTTTCCAATAACTTTATGAACTTCCATTGCTAAACCAATAATTTTAAAAGTTTCCTCCCGCATTGGAAAATTTTCAGTTCTTGAATCAGCAATAGACATAGTTTATATTTTAATCTGTGAATGAAATCTGTGTTACTCTGTGCTTTCTGTGGCATAGTTAACAACTCAAAACATAGTGTTTGTGGCTAAAAAAGTTCAATTAAAATCTGACAGTAGTTGTTTCGTTAATCCAACATTCAACTGTAAAAGATTGCCCATCAACAATATTGTAAAAGAAACAAGCTTCTTTTCCCGGAAAATTTGAAGAATATGTACTAATTAATCTATTTGCATCTTCGGCAACTGACGAATCTACATTTTTTGCTTTAATAAATTTGTCAACAGCAACCCAATAAACAGCTCTTTGAGTACAATCATTATCGCCACAGTTTTTTGTACTTGAGGCATAAGCTAATCCAATTATTAAATATGCTTTTCCTGAATTTGGTTTAAATTCGAGTGCTTTTAGTGCATAAGTACGGGCTTGTTGATATTGACTTAGGTCTTTAAAATTTAAATCTGCAAGCTCAAGATAATATTGCGATTTTGAATCTGCATTTTCCTGTGATTCAATAGCTTGAAGATAAAATTTTGAAGCTTTTGAAAATTCATTTTTCTTACGAGCCATTCGTGCCATATTTAATGCAGCTTCTGCAGATGGTTCAATTTCGAATAATTTTTCTGACGCATCAAAAAACAATTGAGAGTCTGTACAGCTTTTTTTATCAAGTAGTCTTGTAATATTCTTTAATAGAGTTGCATCGGTAGGGTTTTGTGTAAATTTTGGTGTAAAAGTATTAATTAAAGCTTCGCAATCAGAAAAAGGACAATTTGCAAATAACTCATCAATACTTTGTTTTGCTTTTATTAAGTTTTCATTATCGGGTTTTTCAGCAATTTGAGCATCAATTGATTCTGCGATTTTTGCATAATTTTCAACTCCAATCTCTTTAGTAATTTTGCTATCTTTATGTAATAAGATTGTTGTTTGCATTAAAGTAAGAAGTACGGCAGCTTCGGTTTTATTGCCTTCCGATTTTAGCGATTTGTTCAAACAATCATAAGCAACTTGAACATCTTTTTCGCGATATTTAAATAAATCAACTCCTTTTCTTCCAAGCACGAAACCTTCTTGACCAAAATATTTGATTCGTTGGTCGTAAACCATTAATAAAGTATCAATATATTTTTCTTTAATTGTTACATCTTTTGTTTTATTAATCTGAAATTCAATAATATTGCCACCATGAATATACATATTTTTACTGGATGACGGGCAGTTAATAAACACCCATCGCCATGGAACAAGGGCATCTGCATAATTTTTTTGTTTGTAAAACTCTCCGTATAAAGATAGATTCATTTTACACTGGTCAGGGTTGCTTCCAAATTTATCAGTAGCATTTGTTGTTGTTCCCGATTCGCTACCTTCACTAGTATTAGGTTGACCAAATAATTGAAAACTTGGTACGAATAAAATACCTAAAATGATAATTGAAATAATTTTTTTCATAGTGTCTGTTTTTGTAAGGTGGTTATATATTTAGTTTTATTTTAGAACTTTAAAATTTGATATTGGTACGCAATTTATTAATTTTAACTTCAAACTTTAAACTTCAAGCGTTATTTTTTTATTCAATTTTTCTTTTAAAGAACCAAAAATCGTGCAAAGTTAAATTTATACCAATATTGACGTATTTTTCTTTAATCAAATTATTAGTTGTAGTTCCTCTTTGTCCTAGTTCAAACGATAAATTAAAAGAAGTTTTTGTTTTTCGTAAAGGTAATCCAAATCCAAAAGTAATTCCAAAATCATTAATCTGATTATTGTTAACATTAATGTATGAGTTTGAATAATAGCCGCCTAAGCGATATCTAACTCTTTTAAAATAATTATTTAACGAAGCAAATTTAGGAATATATTCTAGCCCTGCGGATATAAGTCTGCTATCTAATAAGCTATCGGAAACTCCAAAGAATTTTGAATCTGACCAGTTTTGTTGAACATAATCAGCAATTAAAATTAATTTATTGTTTTTTGTATAAGAAATTCCAAAACCAAATGACAATGGAAATTCTAATGTTCCTTTTTCGTCTGCGGTATCTATTAATGTTGAAATTACTAATGGTGAACTTCTAAAAACAGTTTGGATTAATTGAGACCTCGAGGCATTAATATTATCTTTATTATTGTATTTCCCGCCTATAGTAATAACTTGTTCATCTTTAAGCTTTTTAGAATATTGAAAGCCAAAATCGAAAAACAAATCATTTATTAGAATTGAATCGTTTGAATGATACTCGAATGCATTCTTTTCTTTATAAAAATCAGCATTTTTTTCATAAGCTAACGAACCAAATAGGTACGAAATATTAGCTCCTATACTGAAGTTTTTAAAAAGTTTGAACGAATTACCAAAATAAAATTGGTTAATACCTCCCGAGCCAATATAATTATAAATGGCAGTATCTAATTCCTGAGTAGCTACTTTAGAACTTATGTTATATCCTAATATACTATAAGGTAGTAAACCAATGCTCGAACCCCACCATTTTGTTACAGGAAAACCAAGTGTTATATAGCTGAGATTGGCATCATTGCGTTTGATGTTTTGACTATTAGTGCTATAATTGGTATATTTATTAAAATAACCTACTTCGAAAATAAAATTCAAAGTATCAATTGCACTATACGATGCCGGGTTATTTATGTTAAGGTGTTCTTTGCTTCTTAAAGCAATAGACGATTTACCCATTGCTTTTGCCTGTCCAAAATTATTATCGGCAAAATCACCTATTCCATATCTTGAATAAGGCGAGAAATATGAGTTTTGAGAATAAGAGAAAAGATTTGAAATAATAATTAAAAAAATGATTAATATACTTTTATTGTAAGTTCTGAATAATTGGGATAGAAACATTGTTAAATTGTTAAATTGCTAAATTGTACACTGTTAAATTGTTACATTGTTAAATTCCCAAATTTCTAAATTCTAAATTCCAAAGAGATTGCTTTGCTTCGTTCCTCGCAACTCCTCGCAATGACAAAAAATTCTAAATTTTAAATCCTAAATTATATTCTAATATTTTATTTAGCCCTATCAATAATAAATTTGGGTTTACAAAGATGTGATTTTTTAATATTTTCTCAAAGAAAAAACAATTTCCACCAGTCAAAAGAACTTTTAAATCAGTAAAATATTGTGAAAAATAATCAATATAACTAGAAATCTCAAAAACCAAACCCTGCTCAACACCTGTTAAAATTGCTTCATTGGTGTTTTTTCCTATGGGATTAAAGTTCTCATTTGGTGTTAATAATGGTAATTTTGAAGTAAAATTATTTAAGGCTTTAAATCGCATTTCTAGCCCTGGAGATATATTTCCGCCTAAATATTCAGAATTATTATTAATAAAATCGTAAGTAATTGCCGAACCTAAATCAATAACCATTATATTTTCTTTAGGATAAAGTTGATTTGCACCTATCACAGCTGCAAGTCTATCCATTCCAAGTGTTTCGGGCGATTGATATAAATTAATTATTGGAATTGGAGTATGCGATGAAAATTCAATTATTTTAATATCTGGCAAAATATTTAAAAATTTTAATTGATGATGCCCTACATTTGAGAAAATTATTTGATTAATTGCCGGAAATTTTTTCTTGATTATTAAATAATGAGCTTCGGTAAATTCAGAATTATAATCATAAAATATGATATTGAAATTATCAAAAACCGCATATTTTATTAATGTATTTCCTGCGTCAATTATAAGATTCACTATAATTATATTTTCAACGAAATTATAAAATTGTTTAGTTTATTCCTCAATACTTAGGCATATTTTTGAGATTGTTTACCAAAAGTAAATTTGGGAAATGCTATAATTTCATATATTTACAATAACAAAGCATCAGATTATTTGCAAGTTATGTTATTGCTAATTATACAAGAGGAATGACTCCTAAAGAAATAGTTGATTTAACAAATGCAATGGTTGCGACAGGAACAAAAATAAGTTTTGATAAAGGTAATATAGTTGATTTGCATTCTATTGGAGGTGTTCCCGGAAATAGAATAACTATGATTGTTGTTCCTATTCTTCTTGCTGCCGGGCTGAAAATGCCGAAGACAAGCAGTCGAGCAATAACTTCTCCTGCAGGAACTGCAGATACAATGGAGGTGTTTTGTCCTGTTGATTTGCCGATAAATAAATTGAAATCTATTGTTGAAACTGTTGGAGGGTTCATAATATGGGGCGGTTCTGTGAATCTTGCTCCTGCAGATGATAAAATAATAAAAGTTGAGCATCCTTTAAACATAGATGCAGAAGGTCAGATGCTTGCTTCAATAATGGCAAAAAAAGCAAGCGTTGGAATAACTCATTTAATCATAGAAATTCCTATTGGAAAAGGAACTAAAGTTAAGTCTGAAAAAGAAGCGATTCACTTGAAAGGCCATTTTGAGCATTTGGGAATTGAGCTTGGAATAAATACTTGTGTTATGGTAACAGATGGAACTCAGCCTATTGGAAATGGCATTGGGCCTTTGCTTGAGGCAATAGATATTGTCAAGCTTTTAAGAAATCAGGGCGGGCCTAAAGATTTACGGGAAAAATCAATTT
>MENC01000292.1:1381-13029 GCA_001768155.1 Bacteroidetes bacterium GWA2_30_7 | reverse complement strand
AACTAACATAATGACACAGCTTGAAACAGAACGAATTGTAAGTAAAAATATTTTCGGACAATACCTTGCACTTAAAGATAAAGGAATCGACTACGACATCAGAAAAGATATTTACGAACGAATGAAAACCGTAACTTTCAACGACTTTAAAAAGTTTTACGAATCAAAAATTAAAGGTCGGGAGTTTACATACCTTGTAATTGCCGATAAAAACAAAATTGATATGAAAGCACTTTCGGCACTTGGAACAGTTCAGGAATTAACGATGGAGGAGGTTTTTGGGTATTGAATAAAACGATGATTGTATAAATTTAGCAAATTAAAGTGATTGGTTGTGTTTATATAGATGTTAGCCTACACATGTAAAATGATTAAATCAGTAGTTATAATATTCGTTATTTACTCCTCCTTGGCAGTTTTCGGTCAAAACAACAACGGCTATTACATAAATAATTCAGGTGACACCGTTAATGTTTCCTTCAAAATTCCTATTTGGGGTGGAGCTATTAACTTTGTTAAGATTCAAAAAAGTATAAAGTTTACTGACCAAAATGGAACTACTGTAATAATAAAACCGGATAGTGTAATACTTTTTACAAAGTTAATACTTTTTAATACGCAAAAACAATTCAAATGTTTTATTGGGTTAACGTAAATTTAACGCTTACTCCGAAGTTTGTATTTGCACTTGGATAAGTGGTTGATACCAGAGGCTTGTTAATGGCTTTGTCGAAAAAGAATCTTATGTTAAATCTTTCACTTAAAACATAATCTGCTGAAAGTTTTAATGTTATATTATTCATTCCGGCAGTAGGAACATCTATATCTTCTTCAATTTTTCTAAGCACTGTAATGTTTTTTCGAATAGAGAAATCTGCTCTTAAATTTAAGTCGCTTTTATACTCTTTTTTATTTCCACCACCGGCTGAAGAAATATAAAATTTAACATCTTTAAAACGATAACCCGCACCAATAACATACTCATCTGTTGACATATCGGTAAGTTGATTATTTGAAAATGTAAGTGAAAGGTTTCGAGATTTTTTAATTTCAAACTTGGTCGATAAGCTATTATTCCAAATCATATCTATTCCGAATAGTGGACCAAACTGCTCACTAACTGAAATAGAATTAATTTCGTTTTCGGGAATAAAATTGTCTTGTAAATCGCGGATATAACATAAAGCATCTCCTTCGCCTGTAGTCTGATCTACCCATTGAAGATTAGTAGTGAAAGAACCAACACTATAAGTTGAACGATATGAATGACTTATATTTACAGATTTTAAATATTTTTTTAAAAAATTAATTTTCGACAAACCATCGTAAGTTATTCTCCAGTTTGGTTGCATGCGAATTGCTTCGGGGAAAGCTGTTAATGAAATTTTATCGACATTTCTATTTGTATAAGCGGCTAAAAATGCAGGAATCATAACATCCTGTGAGGTTTGATTGTATCCGTCCGGAAAATCATTTCCATCTATATTAGATGCATCATAATAAAGTGATTGATCCACACGATTATTAGAATTTTCTCTTATAGTTGCCAATCTTTTAGCAATTGTTAATCTGTTTTGTTTAAATTTCTCGAATGTATCTGAAGTATAATCGCCTTTTTTGCCTTTTTTTTCAAATGCCGAACCCCAAGTAATAACTGACATGCTAAAATTTCCAGAAATCGTACTGTTTAAGACTTCAAAATCGCTATTAGTTTTTGCTTTATAATATTCGTTTATATTTTCGGTTTTGCTGTGCGTGGCATTAAGGTCTATTTTCATACCTTTTATAGGCTCAATGTTGCTTCTAAAATTCCAATTTTTAGAAACAGTCATTGTATAAGCATTATTTAATATCGAATCGTTTGATATCCAGCCATTACGTGCAGCATTTTTAGCAAAATCTCTATCTTGCCAACCTAAAATAAAAGGAATACCTGGAGCCCAAGAAGAGCCTATATCTTTCTTAAACATTGCAGAATCTGGATGATAACGTTCAGAACCAAAAAATTTTGTTTTAGGAAGATAACCTGGAAGTAATGTTCCATCATTTTCTGAATAAGATAACGATACATTTTTAACTCCCATCATTACAAGTAAGGTGTTGTCTATAACTAGTTTAAATATACTTGGTTTCTTTTCTTTATTTCCGGTAACTGTAATTTTAACTCCATCGTAATCTTGTGTTGTTTTGAACTTAATTTTATTTTCATTTACTATTTCAGTTTCACCGGTTACAGCTTTTCCGGCATTGTCTATGGCTGTTACCTTAACATCTTCAGTTCCTAATTTGTGGTTTATAATTTTCGGAGTGTTTGCTTTTAAATTAACTCCATCTTTTTCGAAAGTAACCTTTTCGGTTTTAATTTCTTTTTTGTTTTTTGTTTTCTTTGAGCTTTGATTTAAAGTATTGAGATATTTAATTTTATTGTAAAGATTCAACATATTAACCTGACCATTAATTTGAGCGGTATTTCCATTTTTTACAGTATTTCCAAGCTTAAAATCTTCTGTAGTAATAGGACCTGCCATCCAATCATAAGTGCCGGTATATCTTGCAGATATATTCATCCAGTTAAAAAGTGGAATTTTATTTATTGGCAATGTATAATTTACATTTAATGTTTGATGATATTGTGTTGTTCGACCAAATTCGGGCCAATTCATATTGTCCCAAACAGTTTGCTTCCAGTGTTTATATGTTAAAGTATCTTCAAAGTCGGTTCCGTCGTCGCGTTTATCAACTCTGCCTTCGGGTTCATCAATTCTACCGGTATTTGTAGCTGAAAAATCCATTTTCAAATTTTTGGTTAGGTTATATTTAAAATCGTAGTAACGTCCCCATAAAAAGTTTTTTCGGTAAGATGAGGGCATAATATTATCGGGATTACTAATATCGCGTAATTTTATTGCATTATAATCTCTGTTTAAATCAGTTCTGAATGATATTTGAGTTGGAACTAGGCTAAAATTGAAGTCTTTAATAATTTTCCAAGATTTTCCTTTAAATGCTTTTGATTTTTGTAGTGGAGTTATTTCTTTTGGTGTAGTCGAATAGTTATATGCCAAACCGCCTCTGTAATTTTTTAATAAATTAGATTCGGTACTAATGTTACGACTGAAAGTTTCGCTATATGAATAATTTAAGGCAACATTTCCTGCATCCCAAATTTTTGGTTTAGCAGATACCTGATTTACTCTAACGTTAGTGAAATTTATACTTTTTCTTCGTGTATATTCAATTGAGTTTTTTCTTATTGTATCTTTTTGCCCTTTGGTATCGGCATTTTTTATTGCATCTTTTAATGTAATATCGGGGTCGAGAGGATAGTACTGAGGTTTTTCAAATCCTTCGGAAAATCCAACATACATCGGAACATTTATTTTTGCTTTTTCGGGAAAGAATTTTCCTAATTCGAAATTAGATGAAATATCGTATTGATTAATTTCTTCTTTTTGGCGTTCGTTAACTTTCTTTTCGATGCTGCCAAAGCCTGGTTTACTGGTATTTCCGGCTACTGTAACTGTTCCAAAATCGGCTAGTTTTGTTGTTACTCTTGCATTTGCAGCCCATCCTCCTTTTTCGTCAAAATCGGACATACGAAGTTCATTCATCCATACCTCAACACATTTACCTAATCCGTCGTCATTAAAATCTTCATTATTTGTGTATTTACTTCTGTTTCTGATACCTATCATTATAGTTCGAACGTTGCTAAGGTTAGGACTTCCAGTAATTGTAATTCTATTGTTCCCTTCAAATGATGTAAAAGGTGTAGAGAGAGTAATTGTTGAACCATCTTGACGCATAGCTTCGTTTCTGCTATTTTTTACAACAGTAAGATTTTCAAGCACTATATTGAATCTATTTGCTTCGGGCCAAACTATATCTCTATCTGGTTCGTCTTTATCATCATTATTGTTATAAACGCCCTTAAGAGTAATTTGAAGCGGAATTTCATATTCGTAATAATTATTTGTGTAATCTGAGCCAAGTCTCATAAAAGCTGAAACCTCGTTATTATCTAATGGAATACCTTCTAAGGCTTCGGCATGAACTTCCATTATAATTCTCTTATATTGGCGTAAATCAAGGTCGGCATTTTTGTAGGCAGCTCTGGCATCGCCATCGGCAAGTTCGCAAACTTTTAAAACTATAGATTGTTCGTTAAGTTGCCTTAATGCAGGATTTGTAGGGTCGGTAACTCTATCAATTCCAGGTGGTAAAATATAGTTTACAGGAGTTTTTGTACCATTTTCTTCGATATTAACAGCAGAAATATCAAATGCAACTTTTTCGGCTTCAGGAATAGAAAATACCGGAACGGCCTCATTTAATGGGAGTTTATATTTTCTCCAATCGCCACGAACTAAGTCCAAAGTAGCAAAACGCATAATGATTTCTTGTTCAAATCCTTTTAAAAATAATCGAATAAATCGGATTGATTTAAAATCGGAAATTGCACCAACGGCTTTTTCGTATTCAGCAACAGGAACTTTAAACTGATACCAGGTTACGTTACTTGTTAAGTTATTCTTAAAAGTGGCTGTATGTTGAACTTTATCGGTAATATAGTTTTCGCCAACTACCATATTTTCAGGTTTAATTTCAATTTTGTATTGAAAATAATTTTCTGATTCGTTAAGTGTGTTATCTCTATTAAAATCCTCAATATCAGGCAATGTACTACCTGAAGTTTGGTAATTTTCAGACGATTGAGCATCGGTAGGTGAGTTTCCCTGAGGTAGATTAAAACGCTTGTATCTATCAAGAATTCCAAGCTGCTGGTCGTCGAAATCGCTACCTCTGAAATAGTGAAAATTATCGTTTGATGGGTCGTTTGCTGCTGCCTGATATGCTACTGAACCTTCTCCAAAAGCACTTCTAATAGCGTCTAAATAAGCATGATACCCTCCTGATGAGAAAAATGTTCTTTCGTCTTCGTCACTTAATCCATCAATACCAACATCCTGATAAGGTCGGGCATCTGCATTATTATCAAATGCATTTACAAGAGATTGTACTTTAGGAACTCTACCCCAAATAGTTGTATCAACATTAACAACTTCAGCAGATGAAGGAAGTCCGTTTTCGAACGATTTTTTCGAATCTTTTAAAATATCTTCGGAAATATCGCCTAAGTTTATATATAACTCACCTCCAGCGTGGTTTGTGTCGTCAACAAATGGGTCCATCATCCAAAACTCAACAAATTCGATGTTTGCAGCTTCAAAATCACTTGTTTCGATTTTTCTCATTATACCGCCCCATCTTGATTTTGGGTTTAATAATTTTCCATCAGAATTAATACCCGATGAATAAGCTGTTGGGTTTACATCAAAATTATATGCACCTTTTTCTTCGGGATAAAAAGCTAAATTTATAACTGAAATATTTGTTGGAATATTATTTTGAGCATCTTTGTTTGGGAAAATTTCTTTTTCAAACACTTCTCTAACAAAATGATTTGATTGCATATCAGGATTATCGTTGATATATTTTGGTGTAGCAGAATTATTTCTAAGGAAAAGTGGGTCAATAGCATACCAAGCAAGTTTTGCTCTGTTAAAACCATATCCGATTGAATCAATAAAGTTTCCTTCGGGAAATAAATCGGGTTGTTTTTGTGGAGTACTAGCCATATACCAACCTCCATAAGAGTGTATATCCATTGAGGTTTTTGTTCCTTCAAAATCGTCTATGTATGCGGTTCCTGCTTTATCGATTGCTCTGGAATGTCCGGGAATTAGGTGAGCAAATTCCCCATTAACAACTATTGATGACATTTCTTTTGTTTCGAGAAATGGGAATTTATCAATAATTTTTGTAAGTAACGGAACATCAGTTTTGTAAGTGCCATCAAATCCCCAAATTGTATTTGAAATTGGTTCGTCGCCAATATTAACTTTTTGTGTAAGTGGTCGTTCGGTTAAGTTTAAAATAGTTGCTCCGAGCATAAAGTTATTAGAAACTTTATAATCTAAGTGAGTTCCCATTAATGTTTTGCTTTGCATACTCATCATCGAATTACTTTCGAGCGAAATCTTTATTGGAGTACCCGATTCGAGTAATCCGGTATTTATAATTTTAACACGCCCTAATGTATAGTCAACTGTATAGTCAATATTTTCGTCAAGTTTTCTGCCTCCGGCTGTTACAACTACAGAACCCTGAGGAACATTCAACGCATTTAAAGGAATTTCTGAACTCGACGATGATTGATATTTTCCTTGAAGGAAAAATTTATTTTTTGAAGCTATTTGCTTTGCAGTACTTTGAGTAGAATCGTACAATTCGGGGAATGTATATTTTTCGGCAATTAATTGGTCTCCTATTTTATATTGCAAATAATCGCCAAACGGCTCCAAAACAGGAAAAATTATTCGTCCATTTGATGTTGTAACTGTATAACCGTCAACAAAATCGAACTGCCCATCGGGATAAGGGTCTGATTGAGAATTAAGACGGTCGAGGTTTAATACTTGAATTAAAATTTTATGATTAATTTCTCCATCTGAAATATAATTTACAGCTTTTCCGGTTTTATCGTTTTGATACATAACTTGCATTTCGAAGCCATCGGCTTTAATTTGATATGCACCGATTGCATAAACATTTTTCATCATTAACCTCCAGTTTGGAAGACGTGGAGTCAGCGAAGTTCCTTTAATTAATTTCAGAATTAAAGTTTGAGGAGCAGGAACACCGGAGTTTGAAAATTCCCCAACCCTATATGTTTCACCACCAACAGTATATTCATAAGCAACTGCAAGAATTTCGTCAGAATTTAATGCAGAATTAAGCGAAATATATCCTAATTTTTCGTTTATAGAATATTCTGAAGGTGAAAGTTTGCGGGCATTTTCAATTTTTTCGAAATCTTTTCCACCGTTGAAATTTGTACCAATATCACTGAGTGTGCTTAAAACCGTATTTATATTTCTAATGTTACTGTTGAGTGTAACTTTAGAATAAACATTGTTCAATTCATTACGAGGATATTCTCCATTAATTTCTTGGCGAAAATACCCTGTACCTGCATCGTAAGACGAATAAATATCACTTGATTTTTCAGCAAGGTCTAGAAATGCAACAATATTTCTGGATTCTTCAAAGTTGCCCGATTTATTTGTTACCCAAACTTCAACTTTTGTAATATTAATTCCGGAATTAATTATAGGTAATGTTTTAAGTGCCTGTTCGTAATGATTATAAAAATAGTGCGATAAGAAAAAATGTTTATTAGCTTCGTAATTATCACCATAAACTTCAAACTCGTTAGTTTGTGCTCCACCTTGCACTTCAATTACCTGAGTTTTTCCTTTTTGTTGCGAGAAAATACTTGTTACAGTTAATTTTCCAAACTGCAATTCAGTTTTAATTCCAAATAAGCTTTGACTTCCTGTTATTAATGAGCCGGTTAGAGGGAGATTAACATTACCTGCTTCTATTTTTCTAATTATTTCATCTTCTTTACCTTCGTAAGCCAGATTCATTTTGTTTTCAAATTCAAAAGTTGCTTCGGTATTGTAGTTTGTGGCAAGTTTCATTTTATCGCCAATCTGACCAGTAACGTTCATTTGTATTTTTTCTTGAAAATCGAAAGTAGTGCTTCGACGTTGTTTCACAGGCAATATTGGATTATCAATCTTATTGATTTGTAGTCCGAAAATTAATTCTGCCGAACCTTGTGGTTTAATATCAATTGTATTACTTCCAAAAATACGGTCAAAAACTTCGCCTCCAATATGCAATTTTGGAATTATTGATGATTGATATTGACCACTTTCGCTACCGGCACGTTGTTTCCAATAATTTTTCACACCTTCGTCAAAATCATATTTTCTGTACTCTTCAAGAGTCATCGAATTTGGATTTCGATAATTTTTTTCACCGATTTTTTCTTTGAATATATACTCATTAGTAACAGGGTCGTACTCAACTTCCGATTTTATATTTTTTGGGTCTTTCAGATATAACCCCGATTGTTTGTTTGAATTAGAAAAAGGAAATCCATCTTCTTGATTAATAGGATATTTTAAATCTTTTGAAGTATCAGCAATAGTACTATCGGGAGGTAGGGAAATGTTTGAAGTTTGAAGTTTGAGGTTTGACACTTCGAGTTCCCTCAGTGCAAGTGTTTGAGGTTTGAAGTTTGAGGTTTGGGACTTGAAACTTGGAGCTTGATTATGATAAGGATTTATTTCTGCATTAGAATCCCATATTGCAAACCAAAGGAATACAGACAGAATAAACGAAAAAGTATATTTTATAATTCCTCTCAAATGTAAAGAAGTTTGAAGTTTGAGGTTTGAAGTTTGAAGTTTGTCTTTACAAGATATTGCCATTCAGGAGTATATTTCTGGAAGGCAATCTGTTTTGAGTTTATAGTTTGAATTTCGAGATTCATTTTTACATTGTTTGTCGTTTGTGGTTGCAGAAGCCGATAAATCACTACATCTAAATGTATTACATGCTTTTTAAAGCTTCTTTAATAAGTCCTTCTACAGAGATTTGATTATTTTCTGCAAGAATCTTATCTACAATCTTTTCGGATATATTTTTTGGAAAACCTAACATAATTAATGCAGATAACGATTCGTCTTTAATTGTATTGTATTTTCCAGTAAAAAATTCGTCCGAAACGGATGTTTTAGAAATTTTATCTTTTAAGTCAACAATTATTCTTTGAGCTGTTTTTAAGCCAATTCCCTTAACTCCTTTCAATACATTTACATTGCTTCCGGTAATTGCCATTTGTAATTCTGACGGATTAAGCGATGATAAAATCATTCGGGCAGTATTTGCTCCAACTCCAGAAACTGTATTTAACAATCGAAACATTTCTCTTTCAGATTTTTCAAAAAAACCGAAAAGCAAATGTGCATCTTCCCTAACAACCTGATGAACATACAACTTAGTTTCTTTATTTACTTCAAGCATTGTATAAGTATTTAAAGAAATCAGAATATTGTATCCTATTCCACCACACTCCAATACAGTATGTGCGGGATTAAGTTCAGATACTTTACCAATAATATATTCGTACATATTACATGTTTTTCAAATTCGGCTAAGTTAATCAAAAATTGAAAAACTGAAAAAATTAAAAAAGATGAAACATCCACGACTTTAAAAGACACACAATTTATTGCGATTTTTCGGGAAGAGAGTGATTATATCTTCGATGAAAACAAAGATTTAGACAGGATTACAGGATTAACAAGATTAAAACGACAAATCCTGTAAATCCTGTCAAAAAAATATAATCGGATGAGAAAAATCGCTAATCAATAACTCACCGACAAATTCCTCCATTTCACCGATTTTCAATTTAGAAACATCATTTGTCGCCGTATGTTTGAACAAAAATTTAAAATTAATTTAAAAAATTACGATTATGGAAACAAATGATTATTTTTATTGCAAAACAAAAAAGATGAAAAAGTTAGTTTTTGGTGTCTTAATAGTCTTAGCCGGACTTCTGCTACTTGGCTTCAATACAGGGTTATTAAACGAAGATTATAAGCACATTATATTTTCGTGGCAGATGCTTTTAATTGGAATTGGAATAATTAATATTGTTGGTAAAGATAATTGGACTGCCGGATTAATACTGATTTCGATAGGAACTTACTTTTTACTTCCTCATTTCTTCGATTTTGAAGTTAGAAAAGTTTTTCTTCCAATTCTTATCATATTTATTGGGCTTGTTATACTTTCTAAATACTTTTTTAAGAAAGATAGTTATGTGTCGAAATGGGCTAATAGCCGTTCAAACGACACATTTGAAGCCGGTTATATTTTTGAAAAAAATATTTTTGGCGGCGGAAAACGTTCATTCCAACATGGCGAATTTAAAGGTGGAAAAATTGAATGTATTTTTGGCGGTGGCGAAATTGATTTAACTCAAGCAACTCTAGCCGAAGGCAATAATGTATTAGAATTAAACCTAATATTTGGTGGTGTAACACTTTTAGTACCTGGCGATTGGGTTATTTATAATGAAGTGTCGGGAATACTTGGTGGATTTAACGATAATCGTAAAAATATAATCAGTAGCGATACTAAAAAAGTGCTTTACTTAAAAGGTTCTGCGATATTTGGTGGAGGCGAAATTAAAAGCAGATAAAAATGCAACATCCTTTTTTAACAAATAAAAAATCTCTTACTGTTTACTTTTCTATATGGAGCATGGTGTTTATGCTCCATTTTTTTGTTTTAAAACTCAATTATAATCAAAATGTTATTGCCTCTTTATTAGATAGTTTTGTTTCAAACTTGCTTTATTCAATACTTGGACTTTCTATCTGGTTTATTATACAATATTACAAACCCGAAAAATCAAAAATATTCAATCAGGGAATAAATCATTTTACTGCATGTATATTTATTATTCTGATTTGGTTGGGGATAAGTATTCCAATGTTGAAAGCAATATTTGAAGAAAATGCTTATTATATTGATTTTGTTATAAGTTCGGTTCCATGGCGAGTAATTAGCGGATTGTTCTTTTACAGTATTTTATCACTTATTTATTACCTTTTTATTTACTATAACAATCTTCAGGAAAAATTAATAAGCGAGATTAAGCTAAACGAAAAAATAAAAGAAGCCGAACTAAACATGCTAAAATCACAAATCAATCCACATTTTTTATTCAATAGCCTAAATTCAATTAGTTCATTAACAATTACTCAGCCCGAAAAAGCCAGAGAAATGATTATAAAACTTTCTGATTTTCTTCGATATACTATTTCGCAACCGGCAGATAAAATGCTTTCGCTTAAAGACGAACTCGAAAATTCAAAAAAATACCTCGAAATTGAACAAACCCGATTTGGAAGTAAGCTGATTATCAATTATATTATTGATGAAAATTACTCTGAAATAAAAATTCCGGCAATGATACTTCAACCAATTTACGAAAATGCAGTAAAACATGGAGTTTGCGAAAGCACCGAGCCAATATACATAATTACAGAATGTTCGATTAAAGATAACTTTTTAAATATCAGCATTAAAAACAATTTCGATTCTGATGCTAAATCAAGAAAAGGCGAAGGGCTTGGATTAAAAAATATTTCAGAGAGATTAAAATTGATTTATAATAACGACAAATTGCTTAATATAATAAAAACTGAAAATTTGTTTGAAATACAGCTTTTTATACCAATTGTAGAAGAAAGAAATTAGAAAATAGATGTTAGAAATTAGAAAATAGATGTTAGAAAATATTGGATAGACCCCTTGTTCGTCATTGCGAGGTACGATAGCGAAGCATTCCGACCTTTTCGGAAAGCAATCTTTTAATAGTGCATAAAGAGTTAAAATAATTATATCCCAAATAAGAAATGAAACAGCGAGCTTTAATTTTAGACGACGAAGAACCTGCCAGAAATATCATAAAGCATTATCTTTCAGGCTTTGATAATATTGAGATTTGTGGCGAATTTGCCGATGGATTTACCGGTGCAAAAGAAATTAATAATTTGAAGCCCGATTTGCTATTTCTGGATATTCAAATGCCAAAACTTACCGGATTTGAAGTTTTAGAACTTATTGAATATAAGCCAATAATTATTTTCAGCACTGCTTACGACCAATATGCAATTAAAGCTTTTGAGGCAAATGCAGTAGATTATTTATTA
>MENC01000292.1:0-1369 GCA_001768155.1 Bacteroidetes bacterium GWA2_30_7 | reverse complement strand
AGATAACGATAAAAATATTGAAATACTTGACCGATTTGCCGTAAAATCGGGAAACAAAATTCAGATTCTGGAAGTTAAAGATATAATTTTTATAGAATCATGCGATGACTATACAATTATACATACTGTTAAGGAACAATTTGTTAAAGAAAAAACCATGAAATTCTTTGAAACACATCTAAATAATAACAAGTTTATAAGAATTCACCGCTCATATATTGTAAATGTTTCAGAAATTGCAAGTATTGAGCAATACGAAAAAGATAGCTATCTAGTTAATTTAAAAAACAAAAAGCAACTTAAAGCAAGTAATTCTGGTTATAAGCTTTTGAAGCAAAAGTTTTTCTAAAACCATAAATCTGCAAGACTTTTACTAAGTAACATAATGTTACGTCATTGCGAGGTTACGAAGCAATCTACAATAAATAAGAGATTGCTTCACTTTGTTCGCAATGACGGCAGTCTTGCAGGTTTAAGGTAATATTTAAGGTTATTATACATTAATCGGTGCAGTCTGTTATAAGACTGTCTCCGTCCATGCAGGTGTAGTAGCTGAAACTGGACTGAAGCCATGAGCGGAAACTTTGGTCGGGAATGTACATTTTTTGACTAAAAGAACTAATTGTTATTAAAAGCAATACGAGAGAAAGAGTAAAGTTTTTCATAGTATTAATTTTAAAATTGTTTCATTATCAAATTGCTAAATTGTTAAAAAAAAAGAAGCAATCAAAAATTAATTGCTTCTTTCTTAATGAAATGTTATTAAAATTTATTCCAAAACTATTCTATAAACTTTATTGATAGTATTTGAATGTAGTCGGACTGCATAAATTCCTTTTGGCAGTTTCTCCATATCAATAACTTTAAGTTCGGCTCCTGAAATTATGTTTTCGTTATATATTTCTTTTCCCGAAATGTCAATAATTGATAATGTTGCATTACTGCTTGAGCCTTCAAATTCGATATTTAACTTGCCTTTGGTTGGATTAGGATACATTGAAATATTAACATTGTTGTTAATTGATGAAACTCCACCGCAAATATCTGCATACACGTTAATTGAATCACTGCTTGTACAAACACCATCGGTTACAGTTACTGAATATACATAACTGCCAACTGTTAGTAATGCAGCATCAACTGTTAAGGTTTGACCGGTTGAACCATCATTCCACATATAACTCATTCCTGCATTTCCAGCATCGAGTGTAGCAATATCACCATAGTTAATACACAATAAAGGTATATCAATTCCCAAATCAACTATTAAGTTAGAATTAATTGTCAAATCCAATGTAACAACTGAATCGCAACCGGCAGTATTTATTAATGTGAATGTTGCAGTGTTATTACTTGAATTGTAGGTATT
>MENC01000291.1:4833-16282 GCA_001768155.1 Bacteroidetes bacterium GWA2_30_7 | reverse complement strand
ATTGGATTTAGATGTGTACAAACATTCTTAGGAAGAAGTAAACTAGATGTAGGATCATCTTCTCAAGTATATTAAAAAAAATTACATTACCTATTTAATTAGAAACTTTAAAAATTTAGAACTATGGGATTTAACATTTCGGAACTTGTTGAAAGTAAAGGCTGGAAAAAATTCATGGCCAAACTTTATGGATGGGGTGCATCTGTTGTTATTGTTGGTGCTCTTTTTAAAATCATGCACTGGCCAGGTGCAGGACCAATGCTTGTTGTAGGTCTTAGCGTTGAGGCTGTCATTTTCTTTTTCTCGGCGTTTGAACCATTACATGAAGAAATAGATTGGAGTTTAGTTTATCCAGAATTAGCCGGTATGCACGAAGAAGAATTATTAGATATTGTTCCAGAGAAAAAAGAACAAAAAAAATCTGCCTTAGAAAGATTTGAAGACTTAATTGGAACCGCTGATTTAAAACCAGATGTTTTTGAAAAACTTGGTAAAGGCTTTCAGTCTTTAAGTGATACAACTTCAAAAATGTCAGATATCTCTGGAGCTAGTTTAGCTACTCAGGAATATGTTACAAACATTAAAACAGCATCATCATCATTTGTTAATTTTAATGACTCATATTCTAAATCAACTTCAGAATTAAGCCATAATGCAAATGAATTATCAAATTCTTATTCAAAAGCTGCTGAATTAGTTTCTAAATCAGGAAGTAACGTTGCCGATATTTTAAACAACGTTGGAAATTCAGTTGCTGAAAAAGTTGCAAATTCTGGTAATACATTAGCTTCAAAAATAGTTGAAGCCGGTGAACAAATGAATATTATGGCTACAAAGTCAAGTAATTCTATTACTGATGCTTTAAGCAAAGTGAGTAATTCAATTTCCGAAAAAATTACAGCTTCCGGTAGCGAATTAGCTTCTAGTCTTACAGATGCAGGAAATCAGATTACAACAACTTATAAAACATTATCTGATTCATTACAATCAGGCTCATCATCAATAGTTGAAAACAATAAAACTTATGCAGAACAGTTAGAATTTATTACTAAAAATCTTTCCGCGCTGAATGCTGTTTATGAGCTTCAATTACATGGTACAAATGAACAATTAAAAGTTTCTGAACAATTGCATAGCGGTGTTAATGAAATGATGCAAAACTTAAAAGATTCTGTTGAAGATGTTAAGAAATATAAAGAAGAGGTTTCTAAGCTAGGCCAAAACCTTGCATCATTAAATACAATATATGGTAATATGTTGTCAGCAATGAACTTCCCAAGAGGAAATGCTTAATTCATTATAATTCATTTAATTTATAAAAAATAAACAAATAAGCTATGGGGCACGGTAAAGAAACACCTAGGCAGAAGATGATTGGTATGATGTATTTGGTACTAACAGCTCTTTTGGCACTAAATGTATCTAAAGACATATTAAATGCTTTTGTAATTGTTAATAATGGTTTACAAGTTACAAATGAGAATTTCAAAGGGAAAAATCAGGTTTTATATTCTGAATTTGAAAAACAATTAGGCGTTAATCCTTTAAAAGTTAAACCTTATTATGATGCTGCAATTCAAGTTCAAAAACTAACACAAATAGTTTGCGACTCAATTACTGAATTGAAATTAACATTAGTAGAACATGTAGAAGGGGAGTTTGACAAAGCTCCATCTAAAGAATTAATTGACCAAAATGGAGATGGAAAAATAACTAATGACGATAAAATTTTAAATTTAATGTATATTGATAGCAAAGATAATTATGACATTCCAACTCATTACATGTGCGGTTCAGATCCTGCTGGAAAGGGGGCTGCTGCCGAAAGGTTTAAAAATCAACTAATTAAGCACAAAGAAGATTTGTTAAATATTCTCAAAAACGAAAAACTTGCAATTCTAAATAGACCAATAATAGTTAAAGGCTATGAAGACTCTCAGTTTGGTTTGATAACAGACGACGAAAAAGCGGAAACAGAGGATCCAGCTGACAAGTTTTGGGAAACTAAAAACTTTTATCATCTACCATTAGTTGCGTGTATTACAATGCTTTCAAAAATCGAAAATGATGTAAGAAATGCTGAATCAGACGTTGTTTCAAATTTACTAGGTCAAATTGGAGCCGCTGATTTTAAATTTGACACACTTGCAGGAAAAGTTATACCAAAAGCAACTGTTGTTGTTCAAGGCGATAAATATTCAGCCGATTTGTTTGTTGCTGCTTTTAGCACTACATCCAATCCTTTAATTTATACAGGTGAAGGATATGATACTATTAAAGGCGAACTTACAGGAAAAATTGATTCTGTTGTAGTTGCAAAAGGTGTTGGTACTTTAGAAATACCAGCAAGTTCCGTTGGCGATAAAAAATTCTCGGCATTAATTAAAGTTAAAACTCCTACCGGTGATTATAAATCTTATCCAATAAAAGACATTAAATATAATGTTATGAAACCAATGGCTGTAGTTTCACCTACAAAAATGAATGTAATGTATATTGGTGTTGATAATCCTATGGATATTTCTGTTTCGGGTTTTACTGACGATAAAGTGTCTGCAGGAATATCTCAAGGTTCTTTAGTAAAAACCGGAACCGGATGGATTGCAAAAGTGAGTACAGCAGGAGAAGCAACAGTTAGTGTTTCTGCAAAAGATGACGAAGGAAAATCTAAACCAATGGGGCAATCAAAATTCAGAGTAAAAAGAGTTCCTGACCCTGTCGCTAAAGTTGCTGGAAAAAGAGAAGGTGTTATAGCAAAGAATTTATTAGTTGCTCAATCTGGAGTTATGGCAGATTTAGAGAATTTTGACTTTGATTTAAAATTTGTTGTTAAAGGATTTAGAGTTTCTGCAATGATTAAAGGATTTGAACAAACTAAAACATCTCCAAGTAATATATTAACTGCTGATCAAAAAGCTATTATAAATAATGCAGAAAAGGGACAAAAGGTGTTTTTTGAAGACATTAAAGCTGTTGGACCTGATGGCTCAGTTAGAAGCTTGTCTCCAATAATTTTTAAGTTAAATTAAAAACAAGTTTAATTATGAAAACAGTATTGTTCACACTCGTTATAACAGCAATGTTGATTAACTTCAATAAAGTTGTTGCACAAGATGTGCTTGATGGTATTTATGTAAAAGAACATGTTCCAGCTCGAAAATTTGTTCCATACTATCATTTACGTGAAGCAGATGTTATGTGGAGTAAAAAAATCTGGAGAATGTTAGATTTACGTGAGAAGATTAATCATCCATTATATTTTCCTAAAAAAAATGTTGATGATAGAATGAGTCTTATAAACCTACTTATTTATGGTATGGAAAAAGCAAATATGATTGTTTACGATGCTTCTGTTGACGATGAATTTAAGGTGCCGTTAACTCATGAGGGATTAATAGAAGTGTTTAATGCAAAAGACAAAACAATCATGGTTCCTGATGTTAATACTGGTGAATTGACTGAACAAATCCAAAAAGGGGAAATTGATGGTGCTGAAGTGATGAAATATTTAATGAAAGAAGTTTGGTTTTTCGATAAGCAAAAAGGACGATTAGATGTTAGAATAGTAGGAATGTGTCCTATAAGAATATATTATAAAGACGGCGATTTGGAAAAAACTGATCCTACACCCGTTAAAGTTTTTTGGGTTTATTTTCCTGCTGCACGTCCAATATTTGCTAATCATGAAGTATTTAATGTTAATAACGATGCTGAAAGACGTACTTTTGATGATATATTCTTTAAAAGACTTTTTAACAGTTATATTTTCCAAGAAACTAATGTTTATGATAACAGATTAATTAGTGAGTATATGACAGGTTTAGATGCTATACTTGAATCTGAAAAAATCAAAAATAAAATATTTGAATTAGAACACGATTTGTGGGAATATTAAAATAAATTGAAACCGCTCATTGAGCGGTTTTTTTTATTTGTAACACGACCTCTGGTTGGTAGAACTACATACAGAGAATTGTGTTACAGTATCACGAACCTCCGGTTCGTAATACTACAATCCAGAGGATTGTGTTACATTTGCAAACCGAATTACAGCTAATCAATAATTCTCTGCATAAAAATATATATCTGAAAACCACTTATTTTTTTAATAAAATCACTATTTTTAAAACTTATTAAAATATTTTTGTATTTTTTTAGTTATCAGTACTTGATAAAATTTAGAGTTTGAATAAAAGAAGTTACATATTCCCAACATTAATAATGTTGTTTTTATTTTATAGTTGTTCTACTAAAAAAAACACCGTAACTTCTCGTGCATATCACAATCTTACAGCACATTATAATTCGTACTTCAATGGAAAAGAAAGTTTAAAAGAAGGTGAAAAAAAAATTTCAACAAACTACAAAGATAACTTTAATCAAATTTTACCAGTTTTTACTTATAGCGATGCTTCTACAGCTCAATTAGCTACTGCCGAGATGGATAAAGCAATTAAAAAAGCCTCGAAAGTAATCACAATGCACTCATTAAAAGTAAAACCTAATAAAAAAAGAACCGCAAAGACAAAAAAACAAAAAGCCTTTATGAAAAAAAGTGATTATTGTAACTGGATCGACAATAGTTATCTTTTAATGGGAAAAGCAAACTTCTATAAACACGAATTTTATACTGCTGCCGAATCTTTTGAGTTTGTTATAAGCAAATTTAATTCCGAACCTTCTAAGTTTGAAGCCATGATGTGGCTTGCCAGAAACAATAATGAACTTGGAAAATACAGTAAATCAAAAGAAATACTTGACCAAATTGACGGTGAGCGAAAGTTTCCCAAAAAATATAAAGCCGAAGCTTCAGCTATTTTTGCTGACTATTTTTTAAAACAAAAAAAATATGACGATGCAATTCCACAGCTTTTAACAGCAATTGAAAAAGTGAAAAAGAAAAAAGTTAAAGCAAGATATAAATTTATACTCGCTCAACTGTATCAAAATGTTAATGAGAGTTCAAAAGCTACAAAGCTTTATTCCGAAGTTATTAAAATGAACCCTAATTACGAAATGGTTTTTAATGCTCAAATAAATCGTTCTGCATCTTTTGAATCTTCTTATGGAAATAGTAAGGAAATTAAGAAACAGCTTAATAAAATGATTCGCGACGATAAAAACATAGATTACCTCGACCAACTATATTATGCACTTGCAAACATTGAAAAAAAAGAAGGAAACGAGCCTAAAGCAATAGATTATTATAAGCTTTCAGCAGAAAAAAGCGTTTCAAACGATTATCAAAAAGCAATTTCATTTTTAGCCCTTGCTGACATATATTTTTCTAAACCAAAATATAAAGAAGCACAGGCTTATTATGATAGTACAATGACTTTTCTTCCAACAAGTCATCAAGACTATCCTAAAATATCACTATTATCCGCAAATCTTAATGAACTTATAACACATTCTAACACAATACAATTTCAAGATAGCGTTCAGGTAATAGCAAAAATGTCTGAAAAGGAGCGAAATAAACTCATTGATGGCATTATTGAAAAAATTAAAGAAGAAGAACGTCGTCAACAAGAAGAATTGCAACAGCAGCAGATTAACTCAATGATTTTTAATCAAAATCAACAAACTGCTAAAGTTAATCCAGGCAGTAGTGGCGGTAAGTGGTATTTCTACAATCAAGGTATGCTGGGAGTTGGAATGTCAGAATTTAAACGAAAATGGGGAACACGCAAACTTGAAGACAACTGGCGAAGAAAAAACAAATCTATTGTAATGTCTGACCCATTTGCCGAAAACGCAGATTCATCAGCAACTGATACAAAGAAAAAAATTTCAAATACCAAAAGTCGGGATTATTACTTAACCGAAGTTCCAATTACCGACTCAATGATGATGGCTTCAAATCAAAAAATAATAGACGCTTATTTTAATCTCGGAAAGGTTTATAAAGAAAAATTTCTTGATTATAAATTAGCAATTACAACATTTGAAGAATTTATAAAAAGATTTCCCGAAAATGAATACCTGCTTGATGTTTACTATTATTTATTTCAACTTAATATGATTGAAAAAAATCAATCTAAAGCAGAATATTATAAAAATTTAATTATTACTAAATATCCTGAATCTAAATATGCTAATGCACTTACAAATCCAAACTACACGAAAGAGCTTGAAGAAGCGTTATTAAAAATCAGTAATATATATGCTGAAACTTATGATGATTTCGAAAAAGCTAATTATTCAAAAGTACTAGAATCTTGTAATTATGTCGAAAATCAATATACTGATAATATATATTCACCAAAATTCCGTTTTCTAAAAGCAATTTCAAAAGGAAAAGTAAATGGACCCAGCGAAATGATTATTGAACTTAAATCGGTAATTAGCGATTTTCCTGACGATGGAGTATCCGAATATGCAAAAGAAGTTCTTTCTAAAATGAAAACACTTGGTATTAAAGATGAATCCGGAAATACTTTAGTAATTGAATCTGACAGCACTGCCGAGCAAATAGATTCTACCAAAGCTAAAGAACCAGAACTATATATTTTAAATGAAAACGAAACGCATTTCTATATGCTCGTTGCTATAAATAAAAAAATTGATGCAAACAGATTACAATTTAATATAATCAATTTTAATACAGATAAATTTCCAAAAATTGAATATAATACCAGCACTGTGGAGCTTAACGACAAATACAATATTATAACTGTTAAAAACTTTGATAATAAAGAATCGGCATTAAATTATTTCAAAAAAATTAACGAAGATATAAATGTGTTTAAAAACTTCAGTACCAATAATTACAGTCAATTTTTAATTTCGGCTTCAAATTTTGCAACATTCTTTAGCAATAAAGACATAGATAAATACAAAAACTTTTTCGATAATAATTATAAATGAGTGCACTCCGAAAAGTAATTAATTATAAAAATGCCACAAAGACACAAAGACGTACAAAGCTTTAAAAAACAACACATTATAATTGTTAAAGTTTTGTGTCTTGACGCCTTTGTGGCAAAAAAAAGACTTTTCGGAGGGGACTTATAAATAAAATATCAATTTTTTCGTTTAACTTGTGTCTTAAATAAAAATTCAAATGAAAAAAATTAAAATACTCTGGGTTGATGATGAAATTGACTTATTAAAACCGCATATTCTTTTTTTAGAACAAAAAGGATACGAGGTAATTACAACTAATAATGGCACAGATGCAATCGAAATTGTTGACAATGATACCTTCGATTTAATTTTTCTTGATGAAAATATGCCAGGTTTAAGCGGACTTCAAACATTGAGCGAAATAAAAAGAAAATATCCATCACTTCCTGTGGTTATGATAACTAAAAGTGAAGCAGAAAACATTATGGAACAAGCAATTGGTTCTAAAATTTCTGATTATTTAATAAAACCCGTAAACCCAAATCAAATTTTACTGTCAATAAAAAAGAATGTTGACCATCAAAGATTAATTTCCGAAAAAACTACATCAGCATATCAAACAGATTTTATGAAAATTGGAATGCAAATTAACGAATGTGTTAATTTTGAAAATTGGGTAGAAGTTTATAAAAAGCTAATATTTTGGGAATTAGAACTAGAAGGCTCTGGAAATAATGCAATGGACGAAGTTTTAAAAATGCAAAAAAACGAAGCAAATAACGCATTTGCAAAATTTATAAAAAAGAATTATATCTCGTGGTTCGACGATAAAAATTCAACTAAACCATTATTATCACCCAGCGTTTTCAAGTCAAAAGTTTTTCCATTATTAAAAGACAATAAAAAAGTTGTTGTTATATTAATTGACAATCTCCGTCTCGACCAATGGAAAATTTTAGAACCAAAGTTCAGAGAAGTATATAATGTTGCAGATGAATCTGTATTTTGTAGTATTCTTCCAACTGCGACTCAATATTCAAGAAATTCAATGTTTTCGGGACTTCTGCCCTCCGAAATACAAAAGCTATTTCCAGATATTTGGCTAAACGACGAAGACGACGGTGGTAAAAATTTGCACGAAGAAGAGCTTTTAAAGCGAAACTTACAAAGAAACGGATTAACCGAAAAATTTTATTACGAAAAAGTATTTAATAATAAAGCCGGAAAAAAAATTATTGATAACATTAGTAATATCCTTCACAATCAATTATCAGTAATAGTTTTCAACTTTGTAGATATGCTTTCGCATGCACGCACCGAAATAGATATGATTCGAGAACTTGCCGACGACGAAGCAGCATATAGGTCATTAACATTATCGTGGTTTGAACATTCGCCATTATTTGAATTAATAAAAATTTTATCAGAGCATAAAATAAATTTAATTTTAACAACAGACCATGGAGCAGTAAAAGTGCAAAATGCTATAAAAGTAATTGGCGATAGAAATACAACCACAAATATCCGCTATAAGCAAGGCAGAAGTTTAAATTATAATCCAAAAGAAGTATTTGAAATAACACAACCTCAAAAAGTGTTTTTACCATTAACAAACGTTAGTTCTACATATATTTTTGCTCAAAACACTGATTTTTTTGCTTATCCAAACAACTACAATCATTACGTTAAGTATTACAAAGATACATTTCAACATGGTGGAGTTTCTTTAGAAGAAATGCTTATCCCTGCAATTACTATGGAACCCAAATAAATTGAATTATAACAATGGGACACTTCCCATTGTCAATTTAACTATGGAATATGTCCCATTGTCGATATAAAAGAGAAAAAGTAAATATTTATAAAAATTAACATTAATTTTTAGCAATTAAAAAAATAAAATGCGACTTTTGAAATTATATAACATTTAAATTATGTATAAAAATTTACTTCTTACCTTGATTTCTATATTTCTTTTTGCTTGTAATAATTCACCCGAATCAGATAACTTAAATTCTGATGATTCTACATTGCCCGAATTGTTAAATAACTCAGAAGTTGAGGCTGTTATAGAGGTTTACAATATTCATACTTCAAATCCAGACTCAACTAGTATTGAGGTTGGTACGTATTCAAAAAAAACAATTGAAAGATATTTCTCTAAAGAAAAAGAAAGAGGTGTTGTTAAATTTATTGATGTAAATTTTGACGACTCTTCAAATAAAGAGTTATTAAAAAAATTTGAAATAAATAACCCCGGATTATATATTGTTTGCAAAAAAAGTGAAAAAGAATCTATTGAGAACTTAACAGATTTTGCTTTTTTAACCGCAGTTGACGAACCTGAAATTCTTATGCAAGCAGTAAAAACTAATATTGAAGACAAACTAAAATTGAACAAATAATGAAAACGATTATTTTTATTTTAAGTGCATTATTTTCTTTAAATGCCTTTTCACAAGCTGTTGAACAAAAGGATAGTATAAATCCAAATGCAGCAGAAATTAGTTTAGAAAACGAATCATTTGATTTTGGATTACTCGACAAAGGTGCTCCTTGCACTACAGTTTTTAAATTTAAAAATAGCGGGAAAGAACCATTAATTTTATCAAATGTTAGAGCTTCTTGTGGTTGTACAACACCCTCTTGGCCCAAAGAACCTATTGCACCTGGTGCAAGTAGTGAAATATCTGTAAAATATGATTCAAATAGAGTTGGAAAATTTTCTAAAACAGCTACAATAACTTCAAATGCAAAAACTGCTACTAAGGTAATTAAAATTTCTGGCGAAATTAAAGCTCCACCAGAAATTATTGAGCCGGTAAAGCAAGAAAACCCTATGGTTCCCAAAATAAATTAAGAATGTTTTAAAGTGTTTGTATTTTTCTTGAACACTCCTTGAACACATTGCAAATTATTCTGAAATTTCACCTCTTAACGAAATAGACATAAGCTTAATTATGTCTTTTTTCGATAAGCCTAATCCAAGCAAATACATTAATTTCGATAAAGCAGCTTCGGTAGTCATGTCTTTTCCGCCAATTACTCCTATTTCACCAAGCTTTACGCTTGTTTCGTATTTGCCTTGAACTACTGAGCCGGCTTCGCATTGCGAAATATTTACTACTATTATTCCCTTTATAATAGCATCCTTTATTTGATTAATAAACCATTCGTCGGTTGGAGCATTTCCCGAACCGAAAGTTTCTAAAATTACTGCTTTTAAATCGGGGATATTAAAAATTGATTTCACAACATTTTGATTGATACCCGGGAATAGTTGCAAAATTGCAATATTATTATCCAATTCGTAATGTGGAATTAAGAAATCAATTCCTTGCTTTTTAATACTCTGATTATGATATTTAATATTGATGCCAACTTCTGCCAGTGCCGGATAGTTTGGGGATATAAATGCTTTAAAGTTTTCGGCATTATATTTATGAGTTCGATTGCCACGGAATAAAAAATTTTCAAAATAAATGCAAACTTCAGGGACAATTGGTTTTTCATTACTATTTGTGGCTGATGCAATTTCTAATGATGCGATTAGATTTTCACGACCATCAGTTCTAATAAGACCAATTGGCAATTGTGAACCTGTAAGAATAACTGGTTTATTGAGATTTTCTAACATAAAACTTAATGCAGAGGCTGTATAAGCCATTGTATCAGAGCCATGAAGAACAACAAAGCCGTCATAACAGTCATAATTAGAATATATTACTTCAACTAATTTTTTCCAAAAATCGGGATTTACATTTGACGAATCAATTGGGTTTTCAAAAGAATATAATTCGATATTAGTGGGAAAATTTTTTAATAATGGAATGTATTTTAGTAAATTATCGAAGTTAAACGGAACAAATACATTAGCTTCGTTTTTAATCATTCCTATGGTTCCGCCGGTGTATATAATTAAGATTGATTTTTCTTTTCTAGGCATAATATGAAATTAAAATAACAATGGTTCAGATTTTCATTCCTAATATTGTTACATCGTCAATCTGTTCGTTTTCACCCTTCCAGTTTATAAAAGTAGTTTCTAATATTTGTTTTTGTTCTGACATTGGTTTTTCGCAAATATTCACGAATAATTCCTTTAACTGTTTTGACATAAATTTTTTATATTTAGTTCCTCCAAACTGGTCTTCGTAACCATCACTTACCAAATATATTATATCACCTTTATAAAGTTGAATTTCGTGATTTGTAAAGGGTTTTATGTTTTCGCATATTGCTACAGGTTGTTTGTCGGGCTTCACTTCCTCCAAACCTGTCAGGTCTTGAAGACCTGACAGGTTTTTTGGATTGCGAACAATGTAAAGAGGATTATTAGCTCCAGCCCATTGTGCTTCGAAGACGTTTGAGGTTTGAGGCTCGGAGATTGCTTCGTTCCTCGCAATGACGGATTCGGGGTCTTGGAGTTTGGAACTTGGAATTTGGGACTTGGGACTTGAATCTTGGGTATTTATCGCAATAAGACTCATATCCATACCGTCTTTTTGTTCGTCAGATTGTCCTTTTTGTTGTAAAGCATCTATTATTGAATCTCTCAACTTATCAAGAACTTCACTTGCTTTTGTGATTTCTTTTTTAC
>MENC01000291.1:0-4823 GCA_001768155.1 Bacteroidetes bacterium GWA2_30_7 | reverse complement strand
ATTTTAGAAGCCCAGTAAAAATCACCTGAAACAATGTCTTTAGGTTTAAAAAAAACAAAGATGTTTGAGGTTTGAAGTTTGAGGTTTGAAGTTAAAGTTGCGAACTGATTACCCTCTTCAGAATTTCTAAATCCTAAATTCTCCATATCGGGAAGAATAGCATGTTGTATATGTTTAGCATAGTTTATACTGTCGGTTATTTCTTTCTTTTGTTCGGCAAGAATTTCATTTTGCTCTCCTAATCTATCTCGTTGTGCTTCGATTTCGTCGCGTTGTGCTGTAATTTCTTCATTAGCTTGTTCGAGTTCGGCATTTTTAAGAGTAATTAACTGGTTTGCTTTTTTCTTTTGACGATAGCTGCGAAAAACAATTACAACAAGCGAAAGTACAAGTATTAAGCCTCCAAAAACGGCATAAATTATTATTTGCTTTTTATTAAGTTCTAATGTTTGCTGACCTATTTGAAGGTCTTGTATTTCTATTTGTTGTTGTTTTTTTTCGGTTTCGTATTTGGTATTCATTTCGGTAATTTGCTTATTGCTTTCTTCATTAAACAGCGAATCTTTAAAAGTTGTATATAATTTATAATATTCATAAGCTTCTTTAAAATGTGTGTTAGCAGAATCAGTTTCAGAAATTGCCTTATAAATATCTTTCAAATCGTGTTTAGAATTTAATTCTTTAGCAATATTTAACGATTTCAACAGATATTCTTTTGCCAGAGCTATTTTTCCTTGTTTCAAATATAATTGACCAATATATGAAAGTGTAGTTGCAACTCCGTTTTTATCGCCAATTTCTTCATTTATTTTTAATGATTTTAAATAAAATTTTATTGATTGCGTATAATCAACCATGGCTTTAGCATGATTTCCGTTATTAAAATATTGATTTGCCATATCGCTATAAAGCATACCAATAAGTTTATATGAAAAGGCTATTGATTGTTTGTCTCCCGATTTTTCGCTTATATCTAAAACTAATAGATAATATTCCATAGCTTTCTTAAAATCTTTTTTTTCATAATATATCAATCCAATATTACTGAAAACATCTGAAATCCCATCATTATCATTCAATTGTTTATAAATAGTAAGCGACTTATAAAAAAAATCCAATGCTTTATCTTTCTCACCTTTTATTCTTAGTATTTCAGCAATGTTGTTACACATGGCGGCAATATAAATTTTGTCGTTAATTTCTTCCGAAATTTTTAGAGCTTTAAAAAAGGCTGCATTTGCTTTGTCGTAATCGCCCAACATATAATATACAGTACCGATATTATTATGAGAAGCGGCAATCTTATTTTTTAAATGGTTCAATTTGAACTCCGAAATTTCAGAATTTTTTTTCTGTTCTTCAAGCACTTGCTCTCGTAACACTAATGCCTTATTTAGAAATTTGAGGGAGTTTGTATAATCGCCTTCATCACCCGAAATATTTCCAAGATTATTCCATTCATCAGCCACACCTTCTTTATCTTCTAATTCTTCATATAATTTGAGGGCTTTTAAATAAAACGATTTCGCCTGCTTAAAATCGCTCTGGTTTCTATGAATTATTCCGATAGAATTATAAGAACCTGCAAGCGATTGCTTTGCTGAAGTAATGAGTTTTTCGTTGCCCGAAGAAATAATTTTTTCGGAAAGTTGAATAGCTTTTTGTGCATATTGCAATGCCTTTTTAGGTTCGCTATTTCGACTATAGAACTTTGATATTTCATTGAAAATTTTTAATTTTATTGTATCGTGTTTTGCTGTTTTTAAAAGTTGAAAAAGTGAATCGGCTTTGGTTTGTTGCGATATAACTGTTTGATTAAATGCAATAAGTAGAAATAATATTAATATTAATTTAAAAAAAGACATTTTATTTATATTAAAAATTTGATATTCAAAATATCATTATATTTGCAAAAGTACTTTTTTTTATTAATCTTTTAAAAATTAAAATTATGGCATCAGAAACAGTTACTGGAAAAATTATTAGAATTGATAGTGAAAAATTATCAGGCACTATTGAAATTGCAGTTAATCAAACAGTTGATTTTGTTGACCCAGGTATTCAATTCAAGGGAATCAAAATGAACGATACAGTAGTTGGACTAGAAGTTGCAACTCCAGGTGGTACAACAATAGCCATTGATATACAAAAGGCTATTTAAGCAGTTTATCGCAAAAAAATTACCTCCCGAGAAAATCTGGAGGTATTTTTTTTTATAACTACCTGAATTATTAATCAGTAGCATCATCAATTTAGTATGCAGAAATTAAATATCAATAAGATGTAACATATTCTTAACCAAAGAAATCTATTGAACAATAATTTTTTGTGTATAAATTTCATTCTGTGTTGATACGATAATATAATAAGAGCCTTCGGGTAATTTTTTAAAACAATCTAAAACTATTACATCTGTAATATGAACCATTACAAAAATTTCTGAAAAAAGTTTTCTTCCTGTTACATCATGTATAACAACAGTTATTTTTTCATTTTCATTTAACCCTTTTAAATCAAGTATAGCAGTTTTGTTATGCAATGGGTTAGGGAAGATTTTTATTTGAGCTTTTGTACTTATGTTTACCGAAACAATGGGTGAATAATTGAATTTTCCATCGAAATCGGATTGTTTCAGGCGGTAATACAAATTTGAAGTTTGAGGTTTGAGGTTCACCTCACCCCCAGCCCCTCTCCAATTGGAGAGGGGAGAAAGACCCCCGCCTTTATTTGTTGTTTGTTGTTTGAGATTGTCAGTAAATTCATAATTAATTATAGAAGATGAATTTCCAGCTCCTTTAACTGTAGTAATTTCATTCCAGTTATCAATTGTTCCATCACTTCTTTCGATAGTAAAATAATCGTTGTTGGTTTCGCTTGCGGTTGTCCAGTTTAGTTCAACAATATTATCAATTAAAACTGCATCAAAACTTATTAATTCTACAGGAAGAGAATTTGTACCACCAGTTTTATTAGCAAGTGTAAATTTGCTGAATGAAGTAAAAGTATTTGAAAATCCTATACTTCCTGTTCCATCGGCAGTAGCAGTTCCTCCAATATCTATCCATGGCGAACCACTGTTTGTAGTTTTTACAATTGTAAGGTCAAGATAGTCGGTAACTCCATCATTAGCTCCGTTATCTGATTTATAATAAATTTTAATTGTTGCATTTGTAAGATTAGCAACAGCCGAACGTGCAATATCCCAATATCTTATTGAAGAAACTTTGTCGGTTCCAGCGGCATTGGTATAACCCAAATCGGAAGCTGAAGATTGTAATAATTCGCCTGTGTAAGTTACCGATGTTGCATCGGTATGTTTTGCTGTGAGTTCAACAGGTCTCCAGTTAGATACACCCGATACTACTTTACCAATTGGAAAATTTACAATTGTTAATACACTTGTAGCAATTGTATTTATTAACTGACCATTAATATAGCTTGGATTTGGGTCGCCAACACCTGTTGAAGTAGTGGCGGCATTTTTCAAAGTAAGAGTTGATGCTCCTGCAAAGGGAGTAGTATTAACTATTCCACGTGTTAATGTTAAAGCTGTGGCTACATTTGTTGCTGTATTAATTGATACACCATCGGTAATAGCACTTGAATTATTAATAGTTAAATTATAAAAAGTTGTAGATTGTGTTCCTGCTATTGTTTGAGCCGATGAGCTATTAAAAATGACTTCACTTTTGCCTAATGTCCATGATGAAACGCTATTGCTCCAGTTTCCATTTGCTGTAAGTGTGTGAGTAGCGGTACTCGTACCCGAACCGTCGAAAGTGAGTGTCCCGGCAGTATGAGAAAAATCTCCATCAACAGTTGCAGCAGTTACCTCAGCAGTTGCTGTTGTACTTTTGTGAAAATAGAATGTTCCTCCGCTCTGAGTTAAATCTCCATTTACATTTAATGTGCCTGAGCCGCTTCCCACTTTAATACTTGCTTCACCAGTACCCGATACTGTCATATTTCCGGTTACGGTTACAGTAGCAGCACCGGTATAAGTACTCATACGGAGTTTACCGGCAGATACAGTTAAATCTTTTGGAGTTCCAACAGTACCAATGTCCAATATTACATCGTGTCCGTTTCCGTTATTAGTTTCATCTCCATTAAAATTAATATCACCTCCGCCAAGTGTCATGTTACCTGTAATGGTTATATTTTCGGTACCCGAACCATAAGTTGTAGCAAAATATGCCCCTGCTGAATTTCCTGCTGAAATAAAATCACCACCGACATTAAAATCAATAACAGGATTATGAGAAGCACTTAAAGTACCTGTTAAAGTGAATACGTCGGTAGCAGCCGAAAAATTGAGTGAAAAATTATTTGTACAATTAAAACTGAGTGTTTTTCCGTCGGTTGCCAATGCTCTGTAAAAATCTAATTCACCGCCTGTAAAACTTACACTGTTTGTATTTATGGTTATATTTCCATGATTTGTGGCGCTTGCTTGCTTGATACCGTAAAAATATCCACCTGACATTTCAAAAGCACCAGTATTATTAAAAGTAAAATCGCCTTGTCCTTCACCTGAAGTTATTGCATAAATAGCTGCAAATGTTCCTGATGTTTGCCTGTATCCTGCGGTAGTAAATGTTACATTCCCATTATCGGAATAATCGAGATAGAAATTGGCTCCGCTGAAAGTAGTTAGTCCGCCCACATTCATAATTACATTTCCGGTTTGACCATACTTTACCCAAAGTTCGCCTGTAGCATCAATTGTAAGATTTCCACCAATTGTTACGGTAATGTCTATAGTTTTTGTATTGTCGAGGGTTATAACACAACCTGCACCAATTGTTAAATCGCCCTGAATT
>MENC01000290.1 GCA_001768155.1 Bacteroidetes bacterium GWA2_30_7 | reverse complement strand
TAGGAGCTTATGATGATAAAAATATAGCAGAGCGATTAATGAAGAAAACTTCCGATTCGACCAACATAACTAATTCTTTGACTAAAGAAAAACTAATGAAATTCAAATCAGACTTTAGTTCGATAGATTTCGAAACCGGTAAAATTCAATACAAAGATTATCAAATATCTACATTTCCAATTTATTCAATTGTGATAAAATCGTTCATTAACAAAGAAAAATCTTCATCGTTTCAATTAGCTATTGAACAATTAAACGATAAATGTAAAATTGGTTTACAAGCTAAGTTAGAAAATTCTTACGATTTACTTCCAAATGACTCAATTGAAAAAAATACTACAATTTTAGATTCTTTAATAAAATCAGATTCTGGAAATTGCGATAATTATATTTGGAAAAGCATTTTATATAATCAATCACACGATTACAATAACGCATTAGAAGCAATAAATCAAGCAATTAAAATTTGTCCGAGCAATCATCTTTTGTTTTTCATAAAAGGAAATTTACTGTTTCAGATTGGGGAACTTGTAAATTCTGCTTATGATCAGAATTTACTAATGTTGGAAGTCGATAAGCGAAATACTTCTTCAAAAACCAATAACTATGATTATTTCGAACAATCTATTCTAAATTACACTATTTCAACTCTTTTGAATCCAAATTTCAGTTATGCATATTTTAACAAAGCCTTTGCAGAAGGGATGATTAATAATATTTCGGGAGCCTTGAACGATTATTCACATTGTCTGGCAATTGATAATAATTTTGCTGAGGCATATTACAACAAAGGTTTGATTTTAATTTATTTAAAAGATTCCAAAAACGGGTGTAACGATATGAGTAAAGCCGGTGAATTAGGAATTAAAGAAGCGTATAGAGTTCTTTATAAATATTGCGATTAAGATATGATAAGTTAAAGATTATTCTAAAAAACTGAAAGAAATAACAAATTACAAGTATCAAATCTCAAATAAATCTCAAATAACAATTACTTAATATTCAAACGATTTTGAGAATTGGAATTTATTTGACATTTGTTTTTTGCTTTTTGGAGTTTTCTTACTAACACTATTTATCACATTAGCAGTATAATATCACTTAATTTTTAAAATTTAACTGCTAAAAGTTGTTCTACATATTCCCTCGAATTAGATAATCGTGGAATTTTATTCTGCCCTCCAAGCTTATTTTTTTCTTTAAGCCAATTATAAAATGTTCCATTTTTGAGTATAACTATCTTAGGTAACTCCAAAGTCAAATTTTTATATCTTTTAGCTTCATAATCAGAATTTAACATTTTTAAAGCATTATCTAAAATATCAGTAAAATGTTCAATATTATCTGGTTTTTTTTCGAACTCAAATAGCCATTCATGACATCCTTTGCATTTATCACCCATAAACACTGGTGCAGCGGTATATTCATTAACCATAGCTCCCGATTTTTCACAAGCAATTCTTACTGCTTCATCGGCATTATTAATCATTAATTCTTCGCCAAATGTATTGATATAGTGCTTAGTTCTGCCAGTTATTTTAATTTTATGTGGATTTTTAGATGTGAATTTAACAGTATCTCCAATAGTATAACGCCATAATCCACTATTTGTGGAAATTAGCATTGCATAATTCTTATTAATTTCTACATTTTCAAGTGTATAAACTTTAGGATTTTCTTCGTTTATATGTTCAATAGCAACAAATTCGTAAAAAATTCCATAATCAAGCATTAGCAACAAATCATCTTTATGCGGCTCGTCCTGAATACCAAAAAATCCTTCAGATGCTGTATAAGTTTCAATATAATTCATTGTATCAGATGGAATTAATTTTTCATATTGTTCGCGATATGGAATAAAACTAACTCCACCATGAGTAAATAATTCAAGGTTGGGCCAAATATCTAAAATGTTGGTTTTATTGGTTTTTTCGAGAATATATTTTAGCAAAACCAACATCCACGAAGGAACTCCAGCAATATTTGTAACATTCTCATTAATAGTTGCTAAAGTTAATTTTTCAAGTTTCTCTTCCCATTCACTCATAAGTGCAATTGAAAGGTTTGGAGTACGAATAAACTCAGCCCAGAAAGGTAAGTTTTGAATTATAATTGCAGACAAATCACCATAATACGATGAGTTGCTGTAATTATTTATTTGATGGCTTCCTCCTAATGCTAATCCCTTCCCTTTAAATATTTTAGTTTCAGGATGAATAAATGTATATAATGCAATTAAATCTTTTCCTCCTTTAAAATGACATTCCTCCAAAGATTCTTTACTTACAGGAATAAATTTACTTTTGTCGCTTGTAGTACCGGAGGATTTTGCAAACCATTTTATTTCAGTAGGCCATAAAAGATTTTGTTCGCCTTCTTTTAAACGAAAAATATATGGGCGTAAACTTTCGTAATCTTGAACAGGAATCCTTGATTGAAAATGTTCGTATTTATGAATAGATTTAAAATGATATTTTTTACCCCATTCGGTATCTTTTGCCTTTTGAATCAAATTTATAAATGTTTCTTTCTGAACTTCATGTGGATATTTTTTCATTAAATCAATCTGTGTGATTCTTTTAAAATTAATCCAGTTTATTATTGAATTTATAAACGACATATTTAAAAAAAAATAATTAATAAGACCCTACAAGATAAATATTTTTTAATAATTACCGTCTGCAAGTAAACTGCTTTTTTTTGAAATAACAAATTACAAATTACAAATCTCAAATAAACTCCAAGCTACAAATTTTTAATATTCAAACGGTTTGAAAAAGTTTGTACTGAACTTGTTTCAGTATTGATTTTTTGAAAAATTGAGATTTATTTGTCATTTGTTTTTTGCTTTTTGGTTTTTTCTTACAAACACTAATTACATCGCAATTTTTTTTAACGTAAGTATTTAATGTAATTTTATTAATAAAAGTTTAAAATATTACATAAAATATCAAAATTAATTTATAAATATATAAAATTGAGGGGGGCATATCAAAATAAAGTATAAAATTTAAAAATATTTTGCAGAAAATAGGGGGTAAATCAAAAATAAACTATAAATTTGTAGAAAATTAAAATATTATGTCATCATTTAGATTTAAATCATTAAGAGAAGCAACTAACAGGCAACCTGTAGCAGTTGAACAGTCATCAGTTAAAACTTCTGAATTTTTTGGAATTAATGTTTTTGACAGATATAAAATGCATCAAAATTTGTCAAAAGAGGCATATAATAATGTCGTAGAAGCAATAGATAAAGGTACCAAAATTGACAGAAAAATTGCAAACCAAGTTGCAACCGGAATGAAAGCTTGGGCAATCGACAGAGGAGCAACACATTATACCCATTGGTTTCAGCCTTTAAATGGAGCAACAGCCGAAAAACATGATGCTTTTTTCGAATTAAGCGATAATGGAAGTGTTATTGAAAATTTCAATGGCGATATGCTTGTACAACAAGAACCCGATGCCTCAAGCTTTCCAAGCGGCGGAATCCGAAATACATTTGAAGCCAGAGGATATACAGCCTGGGACCCATCTTCACCTGCATTTGTAATTGGAAAAACTCTTTGTATTCCTACAATTTTTGTATCATATACGGGCGAAGCATTAGATTATAAAACTCCTTTACTGAAATCTTTAAATGCACTCGACAATGCTGCTGTTGCTGTTTGTAAATATTTCGATAAAGACGTTACAAAAGTAATTGCTACTTTAGGTTGGGAACAAGAATATTTTTTGGTTGACGAAGCTTTATTTTTTGCTCGTCCCGATTTATGGATTACAGGCAGAACTTTAATGGGACATTCGTCAGCAAAAGATCAACAGCTTGAAGACCATTATTTTGGAAGCATTCCTGATAGAGTTTTAGCATTTATGAGAGAATTTGAAATTGAGGCATTAAAGCTCGGAATACCAGTTAAAACAAGGCATAATGAAGTAGCTCCAAATCAATTTGAATGTGCACCCGTTTTCGAAGAAGCTAACTTGGCTGTTGACCATAATCAATTACTTATGGATATAATGGCAAAAATTGCTCAAAATCATAAATTTAGAGTTTTATTACACGAAAAGCCTTATAAAAGTGTTAATGGTTCGGGTAAACATAATAACTGGTCGTTGATGACAAATGAGAAGAAAAATCTTCTTTCACCGGGGAAAAATCCAAAAACTAATATTCAATTTCTCACTTTTTTAATAAATATAGTTAGAGCAGTTTACGAATATGATGATTTATTAAGAGCCGGTATTGCATCGCATGGAAACGAACACAGACTTGGTGCTAACGAAGCCCCACCTGCAATTATGTCAGTATTTATTGGCACTCAACTTACGTCGTTACTTAACGATTTGGAAAAAAGAGTTACCGGGAAAAAACTTAGTCCTGACGAAAAAGCAGACATTAAATTAGATATAGGAAAAATTCCTGAAATTTTATTAGATAACACCGACCGAAATAGAACTTCACCATTTGCATTTACAGGAAATCGATTTGAGTTTAGAGCAGTTGGCTCATCAGCTAATTGTGCTTCTGCAATGATAGTTTTAAACACTGCCGTTGCCAGCCAACTTAAAGAGTTTAAAAAAGATGTTGATGCATTAATTAAAAAAAGAGTTAAAAAAGATGAAGCTATTTTGCAAGTATTACGAAAATATATTGTTGAATCAAAGAGAATTAGGTTTGAAGGAAACGGATATTGCGACGAATGGATTAATGAAGCATTAAAAAGAGGTTTGAAAAATACAATTGACACAACAGAAGCCTTAAAAACATTTGTAACCGAAAAGTCTTTGAAACTATTTACCGATTTAAAGGTGCTTTCTGAGCGAGAAATGTATGCCCGTTACGAAATTACACTCGAAAGTTACAAAAATAATATTCAGATTGAATCCAGAGTATTAGGCGATTTAGCTTTAAATCATATAATTCCAACAGCTGTAAAATATCAGAATATATTAATCGAAAATGTTAAAGGACTAAAAGATATTTTTGGCGAAAAAGAATTTAAAGTAATAGCATCAACCGAAATACAGGCAATTCAAGAAATTTCCAATAATATTAATGCAATAAAACAGTTAGTTATTGATATGATTGAAGAAAGAAAAAAAGCCAATGTAATTACTGATATTCATTTAAAAGCAGAAAAATACACTAAAAATGTTAAGCCATTTTTAGAAAATATCAGAACTCATATCGATAAACTCGAAATGATTGTGGACGATGAATTATGGCCTCTTCCAAAATATAGGGAATTGTTATTTATTAGATAACTATTGATTTACGGATTTGAGTTTAATTAAAATTACTCATTATTTAATGAGAAATCCAGAGAAAACAATTCAAATTATTTTAGATTTGTATAAATTTCCTAAAAAATTAAGTAAATCTATTCAAACTATTTCCAGATACTGTTCTTATGATAAAAAGAAAAAGAGCTAATTTTCAGCAAGATATGGAATCAGTATTTTGTTAACTTGACGCATATGCCCGATGGGACTAAATTTCTTTCTACCAATATATTGTCCCTAATGGGCAATGTCATTAAGTTAAGTCTGAAAGGCTTTAATTTGAATAACATCCGATGTAATCGGAGGTGAAAATCAAAGCTGAAAATAACCCAGAATGGGTTGAATATTATATTAGACCTTCGGTCGCAACCTACGGTTGTCTTCGGGATTCCTCAGTATTAGCTAATTAATACCTTAACTTAATGACATTGCCCTAATGGGACAAGTTAAGTTAACGCCAATGCGATTCATCGGAAAGTTATGCCGATAGGAATTTTTCGTTTTTCTATTCCGTATCAATATATCAATTCGTAGAATATATATCTTTGAACAAATTTTAATTACCTTCAAATTATGAAATTACTATTTGTAATTCTGTTTGCTTTTGCAATCACAACCGCAAAATCCCAGCAACTAATCATTTACAACGATATAAAGCCCGAAACATATCTAGTGAAAGATGAACTTGGCGATAAAAATACTCCATTGCGTAATATCTTGAAAATATTGGCTCAGGGAAATAATAAACCTCCTGCAACAACAAAATTTTATTTTGCCTACAAGCAAAAAACCAGAATCTTAAAAAAGAATAATACGTTGGAGTTTATTGTCGAAATTCAGGATATTAATTTTTCAGGCGATATTAAATATAAAGGATTCGATATGAGCGAATTTCTTTTCCCAAACGAAGCCGATTTTTCAATCAATTGGCTTACAAGAGCAGGACAAATAATTAAAACATTTTCGTTTACTAATGTGCAGATTAATGAAGAAAACCTTGTTCTTGCCGATTTTTATGAAAACGATTCCCTAATGCAAAATTCGTACAATCTGGCAGTTGTAAATAAAAATTTCTATTTCACTGTAGTAAATATGAAATTACTGAAAAGCAAAGCCGACCTTATTGATGAGTACTATACTATTGATAATCAGCTAAAATATGCTTTTGCCGAATTAGAAACCATTAATCCAGACAACATCGACAAACTATATGAATACAAGACAATTATCAGTAAAAATGATATACTAATCAGCTCAATTACAAGTAAAGATTTTATTAATCAGTTAAATCTCAACGAATACGACCCTATAAAACTCGACGAAAAACTTTCAAATTTGTATGGTTTAAACAATGAACTCAGGTTTGAAATTAATTACAATATCGAACATTTATACGAAATTTATTATCATCGAGGGTTAGAAATGCTTGCAAATGGAAAAACCGAGATGGCACTTCAAAATTTTAATAAATCGGTAAATAGCAACTTGTTTTTTGCACCTGCACATTATCAAATAGCTAAAATCAACTATTATCGCAAAAACTACGATTTGACAGTAACCGGGATACTTGATATTGTTAACAACATGAAACCCGACCCCGATACAAAAACATTGGCTGTTGAATTGGCTAATATGGTTTATGTCGATTTAATTTCGATTGCAAAAAGCTATAATTCGCAAAATAAGTACGAACAAGCTCTTTCACATTTGGATAAAGCCAAAAATATTTGCCAGAGTGTTACCGGAATGATTTGTAGTACAGAGCTTCAAACATCGTATCAGGATGCAATTAATGGAAAATATCAGCAATATATTTCATCGGCAAATCAGCAAATTGATGCCGGAAAATTATTCGATGCCGAAAGCACAATTCAAACATTACGAATTTATTATCAGTCAAATACCGGATTGCTTGATGTAAGTTATTTAGATAAAGCTATTGAAAAACTTTATTTTGCTTACGTTGAGAAAAGTAAAAAACTGAATACATCGGCAAATTATGCAGAAGCAGTTAAATGTGTTGATAACGCAAAGCAAATTTGCAAAACAAACTCAAAAATTCCATGCACTGCCGATTTAGACGAACAGGTTATGATTGCATACAAAGGAATTTATTCTGTAAAATTAGAATCGGCAAAAGCATCGCTTCTGAAAAATGATTTAAAATCAACTGAACTAAATTTAAACGATGCAGAGCTTTACAGAAGTTCAAAAAATATTGAAAAAAATCCCTTGCAAGATGATTTGATGTTTCAACTTAACACAAAAAAATATCAATCAATGATTTCCGAAGCTCAAGATTTGTTTGCAAATAGAAAATACGAAAATTGTCTATCGAAAATTAAAGAAGCCGAAAAAATAGCTGTTTCAAGCAATATCACAATCTCTACGGAAGTTAAAAAGTTGAAAGAAAATTCTGCACGCAATCAGATTAACGCATTGATTCAAAATGGAATTGACGGAGTAGAAACAAATAATTTGAAAATCGCCAGAGACAATTATAAAAACGCAGTTAGTTTAGCTTCGGAATATTCTCTTGAGAATGATAAAGAAATTTCATTATCAATAAATTCTTTGAAAGGAAAAATGTTTTCGCAGGAGTGTAAAAATGCTCAAAATGAATATCAAACACAGTACAATCTTGTTCTTTCGTATTGCGAAAAAAAGGAATTTGACGATGCCGACAGAGCTTTAGAAAAAACATTTCAAATAGCCGAAAAAAACTCTGAATGTGATATAAATACTTTAGAAGCAAAAAATAAACGTTCTGAGATTTTGCCTGCAATTACATATCAGAAATTATTTGCCGAAATAGAAAAAATGCTTAGTAGCGGAAATTATGAACAGGTTTATAAAAAGTATCAGGAAATCGAAATGTATTTTTATGAATTTGCAGTTGAAAAGTTTGGGCTTGAGCATCTTCCGATATTTGATTATATTCTTAAATGTAATTCAGAATTTGTTAATTACAGCATCAAACATTATCTTGAAAATAAGGATTTAACATCTTCTTTAAAATTTTTAGATGAACTTTTCAAGCGAAATTATTCTCCAAAATGGTGTTCGCAAAATCAGGAATTACTCGGTTCAGAACTTGCAAAAAGAGATTTTTCAAATAATTCATCATCCAATCCTAAAGAAATGGTTACAAAATATACAAAAGGCGAAAAGTGGTATTCGATTTTGAAAAAGGCTTATTTGAAGCAGTGGAAAGGGATGAAGTAGTTTGGTGTATATGTTTTGACTCTACCTTATTATTAGTTGGATGTAGTTGAAAAACACCGATGTCTGAGGATAATTAAAAAGAAACTTTGTTATAAATTAACGAGCTTTTCAATAGTATTTATTAAAATTTATACTTTATTAACAATAGTTCGGTAGATTTTTATAAAGTGCTATTAATTAGGAGATTATCAATGTATTGTTTTTTATATTATTGCATTGATGCTACTTCGTGGTGCTTCACTGCGCTCGCAATGACGTAATATGCAGACAGTCAAACTCTTCGTCATTGCGAAGAACGAAGCAACCTCAAAATATACCGAACTATTATTATTAATCAATGGCTCAATAACATCTTTGTCAAATATCTGAAAATCTTGATAGTCACCCTCTTGTCTTTTGTTAAATAAATTATTGTATAACTTCCCAAAAGATTTATGGAATTTTGGGTAGTTTTTATTTTTATTGACATAAATCACCTATGGTGAATAGCTCGTAGAGCTTAAATGACAATAAAACAACATAATAGAACTTCAATTTTTTCTCGTAGACTTGTGCTGAGCATGTCGAAGTAGGATTAACAAGAATATAGTCGGTTAGTAGTGATAAACTTTTAATAATTCTATTAAATTAGTTTGTATAATAAAAATTGTGAAAAAATATTCTATTTTTATCATTAAATTTTTCATAAAAACACTAAATATTTTAAAAGTAGTAACTCCATTTCCGTAAAATGTGAATTACATTTGACACTTTTAAAGCAAAGGTCATTATGTCTTTTATGTGGAATGGTTTAATTATTAAAAATCCTAAATAGTTCAAATGAATAAATCTCTTTCATGCTTAATTTTAATTTTACAAATCATTTTTTCAATTAAAACCAATTCACAAATTGTTGATTTAAATACATATTCTTACCTACGACTGTTTGAAAATCAGATTATTTGTGATGAATCAAATGTTAAATTCAAAAAATTTGCTCAAAATGTTTCAGAAGATTCTTTAAAAACAAAAACAGTTAATATACTTCATATTGGCGATTCTCATATTCAAGCTGATATGTTTCCAGCAAAATTGAGATTTCTTTTTTCAAAAAGCTTTCAGCATATTGCCGGACGAGGTTTAGTTTTTCCATACACACTTGCAAAAACCAATAACCCAAAAGATTACGAAGTTACATATACAGGTAATTGGGAATCGTGCAGAAGCCTTGATAAAGATAAAAAAAATAATCTAGGAATTTCGGGTATTTCTGCAACAACATTTTGCGAAAATTCATCTATTACAATGTGTTACAAAAACTTTGATTCTATTTGCTCTAATTTAAAAACAATTAAAATTTTGCACGAATTTAGTGATAAAGATTATGTACCAAAAGTTAATAATCGACTCGCAGATGATTTTATAAAAATTGGCGATAATTTAGCATATAGCAGTTTTAATATCAATAATACCGACCCATTTACAATAACATTTTTTAAGTCAAACAACCTGCAAACAAAATTTACAATCAATAACTTTTACATCGAAACCGAAAACACCGGATTAGTGTATAATTCAGTAGGATTAAATGGTGCAGATGTTAACTCTTTTCTTAATTGCAATTTATTGAAAAATCAATTAGAATTTCTGAATCCATCGTTAATAATTATTTCTTTAGGAACAAACGATGCCTATCCCGAAAAATTCGACCCGATTGCTTTTAAACAAAGCTATACAATGCTTATTAATAACATATTAGCTATTTGTCCCGATTGTGCAATAATTCTTACAACACCAGGCGACAGCTATCGAAACAAAAATTATTTAAATATTAATTACGAAAAAACCAGAGATATTATAATAAAGCTTGCCGAAAAATATAATTTAGGCGTTTGGGATTTTTATACAATTATGGGAGGTTTAAATTCAATATATCTGTGGCATAAGTCAAACCTGTGTTTCGACGATTTTCTTCATTTTAATAAGGAAGGATATGAGTTGCAGGCTGTTTTATTTCATAAAGCATTACTTGATTTAATTTCAAAAAATCAAACGAAACGCTATGATAAATAATAAACACATGAAACATTCACTGCTCGCTCCGATTTATCGGAGACTAAAAAGACACACAAGAGAATGATTATAGAGAAGAAACTAGCCACAGATTGCACAAATTTTACTCATAAATCGCATATTTTTAATGGCATTCGTGAGTCGCTTCGCTATGTTCACAGATTTAAAACAACCAAAGGTTGTTTTATCTGTGCTAATTCAAATAAATCTGTGAAAAGAATCTGTGAAAATTTGTGAAATCTGTGGCAAAAGAAATCATAAATATCATTGAACTTAGCGAAGCGGCTCACGAATGCCTTTTAAATAAATTACTAATGAGTAAAATCAGCGTCTAATAAAAATATAAACAAATGTTATAATCTTGGATTGGTTAAAATACATATTTCTTTATTCAGAAGATTCTCCATTGCTATTCACTCAGTTATATTTCTGGGTTTTTGTTGCAATAATTCTGTTCTTTTATACATTTATTTATAAAAAAAGTAAGTTAAGAAATACTTATTTATTCATTTTCAGCCTTTTCTTTTATTACAAAACCGGAGGTTATTATTTTTCTCTTTTAATTTTCTCAACACTCGTTGAATATGCTACCGGACTTTTAATTTATAAAAGTCAAAAGCTGTATTTAAAAAGAATTTTTTTAGGAGTTAGTTTAATAGTAAACTTATCGCTATTAGGTTTTTATAAATATTCTTACTTTTTTATCGAAAACTTAAACTCAATTTTTGGTACAAATTTTAAAGTTGTAAATATTCTTGCTGTTTGGACAAATTCATTGGTTGGTACTCATATCGACGTTAGCTCAATTATATTGCCGGTAGGTATATCTTTTTATGTTTTTCAAACTATAAGTTATTCATTTGATGTTTATCGAAATAAGCTAAAACCTGTTACAAATATTATTGATTTTGGATTTTATGTAACTTTTTTTCCGCAGTTGGTGGCTGGTCCAATTGTTCGGGCAGCCGAATTTATTCCTCAGTTGTATCAGAAATACGCATTAAATGCTCAAATTATGGGACATGCTACATTTCTGATTTTAAATGGGTTAATTAAGAAAATTTTAATTTCCGATTTTATTTCAATCAATTATGTTGACAGGGTTTTTGAAGCTCCCCTCTCCTATTCTGGTTTTGAAAATTTAATGGCTGCTTATGGCTATTCAATCCAGATTTATTGCGATTTTTCGGGCTACACCGATATTGCCATTGGAGTGGCACTTTTGTTCGG
>MENC01000289.1:28755-34647 GCA_001768155.1 Bacteroidetes bacterium GWA2_30_7 | reverse complement strand
AGCAATAATCAAACTCTTGAAGATATTGAAGATGATGAGCTAATACAAGTAATCAACTTTCAGCAAAACAAAGTAATAGTGTATCCGAATCCATACAGCGAAAGTACACGGATTGAGTTAATAATCAGCTCGGTTGAGGGCTCGGCTGAGGTTCTACCTCAGTCGAACCTATCCAATCAGGCTCTGCCTGAAAACACTCAGCGGACATTGAGCGAAGTCGAAATGTCAAACCTATCCAATCAGGCTCTGCCTGAAAACACCCAAGTATCCCTAGAAGTCTTCACAATGAACGGTCAAAAAGTAGCCGACATATTCAAAGGCAACGTAACCGAAGGCAAATACAACTACACCTTCTCAGCCAAAAAACTTGGTTACAGTGCCGGAACATATGTACTTAAAATAATTATTAATAATCAAGTAAATAGTTATTGGCTAGTCGAAATGAAATAAACAAAAAAAAACCTTCAAGCGTGGCGCAGCCACCTTGAAGCGTTTTTTTTGAACAATAACAATCTAACAATTTAGAATGAAGAATTTATAAACTATGTGAAGTTCTATGTAACTATGCGATGCACTGAGCTAAGTCGAAGTGTGCCTATGTGGTAAAAGGAATTTAGAATTTTAGGATTATACTGAGTAGCAACTTCAAACATGAAACTTCAAACCTCAAACAATTTAACCATCTAACAATTTATCAATTTAATTTGCAACCCCCATTAATATATTTTATTTTTGCTCAATAACAATTAAATCTTAAATATTACTTATTACATCTTAAATCTTAAACATCATGGCAACAGACATCATCAACGAAATCTCAAAAAAACGAGCCTACAAAGGCAGCGATGTAAACATGCTCACAGCCACATCAACAATTGTCGAACTTGCAATCGCACAAAAAACTTTTTTAATTTCAAAACGACCAATATGGGCAGACCCATTTCTCCCAAACATAAAAACACGTATCAATTCTGCATTTTCCGTTCACTTAGGAATCGACAATGCCCTTCAAATGCGTGAAGCAACACAAACAATATATAAACTCCAAGCCGATACATTAGTACTATTAGCCGAATTTAAAATTCAAGTCGAAGAAGACTTTAAAAACGATAAAAAACGAAGAGAAGAAATCCTAACCCAATTAGGTTTTTCAAGCTATCATAAACAAGCACAGCAAGGCAATCAGGAAGCACTCGTAAACTTATTATTTCAATTTACAAAAAATATGTCGGCAAAACTTAAAACCGAAATCACAACCGCCGGTACAGCCGAAACCATTATAGATGATATAATTGCAAAAACACAAACATTAAAAGACTCAAGCATAACACAAGAAACACTCAAATCAAGCCGTCCCGAGCTAACACAAGAATCTGTAAAAGAATTTAATGAAATTTTCAAACAAGTAATGTCTATTGCCAAAATTTCCGCTAAATTTTTTAAAGCAAACAAAGTACTACAATCACAATTCTCATACTCTAAAACACTCAAAGCAATTACATCAGGTAAAATAAATCCCGAATCCCCCGAATCAACTCCCGATAATAAATAACCAAAAAAAACCTTCAAGCGTGGCTACGCCACCTTGAAGCGTTTTTTTTTAACAATTTAACAATGTAGCAATTTAACAATTTAGCAGCCTCTGTCAGGTGTTTTCACCTGACAGCTCCGAAAACCTCCACACCTTCCGAAACACCTTCGTCCTCTTCCGAAACACTCCACATGCCTTCCGAAACCCCCTCCTTGTCTTCCGAAATTCCTCCCATGCCTTCCGTAACTATTTCTAACTCTTCCGTAGCTCTTCCCAAGCCTTCCGAAACACCTCCTAGCCCCTCCCTAACCCTTCCCAGTCCCTCCTAAGAACTTCCCAAGCCTTCCTAAACACATCCTTGTCCTTCCTTAACCCTTCCCAATCCTTCCGTAGCTCCTCCCATGCCTTCCGAAACACTATCCAATTACAGTTAATAAAAAAGAGTACGTTCTCAATAATTGGTTAATTTTTATGAACAAAAGAACATTTGAACATTTGAAAAACGAATTTTGAAATAAAAGAAAACACTGTTACATCAATGGTTTTACTTCGTTATTCTTCATTCGTTGTTCTATTATTCTATTATTCAAAATAACATAATCTAAGTTGTTATTGAGAGGGTAAAAAAAAGAGGGCATCTAGCCCTCTTTTCATTATTTTGCATTACATCGTAGTCAATCGCTTATAGCTCTTAAATCGCCATTTTGCATTGTCTTCAGCTGCACTAAATAATACTTTAGCCTCTTCCGGGAATGTTTTCTTTAAAGTAGTATAACGAACCTCGCCGTTTAAAAATTCCTGAAACTTACTCCAATCCGGTTCTTTAGAATCTAATTGAAAAGGATTTTTTCCTTCCTCTTCCAACTTTGGATTATATCTGTATAAGCTCCAATAACCGGCTTCTACTGCTTTTTTAGACTCATCGTTAGCCATTCCCATTCCTGCCCTTATTCCATGATTAATACAAGGGGCATAAGCAATAATTATTGATGGTCCATCGTAAGCCTCAGCTTCTTTAACCGCTTTTAAGTATTGCGATTGACTTGCACCAATCGAAACCTGTGCTACATAAACATATCCGTACGACATTGCCATCATTCCCAAATCTTTCTTACGGATTTTCTTTCCCGAAGCTGCAAACTTAGCAACTGCTGCTGTTGGGGTTGACTTTGATGATTGTCCCCCTGTATTTGAATAAACCTCAGTATCAAGAACAATCACATTAACATTATGTCCCGATGCTAAAACGTGGTCTAATCCGCCATATCCAATATCGTAAGCCCAACCGTCTCCGCCAACAATCCATATCGATTTTTTAATAAAATATTGTTTCAAAGCAACAAGTTCTTTGGCAAAATCAGATTTGTCGTTTTCTAATAAAGCTAAAACCTTAGCCGACGAAGCAATTGATTTATTTGTGTCGTCTTTTCCTTCGAGCCATTCTGCAAATGCCGTTCTTAATTCTGCTGAAATATTAGTTTCCATTGCAGCTTTCATACGGATGGTTACTCTTTCTCTTAATTTGTCAACACCCAAAGCTATACCTAAACCATATTCTGCATTATCTTCAAACAACGAATTTGCCCAGGCAACACCTTGTCCTTTTGCATTTGCTCTGTAAGGAGTACAAGGAGCCGAACCACCATAAATCGACGAACAACCAGTAGCATTCGCAACAATCATTCTATCGCCATATAATTGAGTAATTAATTTTAAATACGGTGTTTCGCCGCAACCGGCACAAGCACCTGAGAACTCAAACAAAGGTTGAGCAAATTGAGTATTCTTAACGGTTTTATCAATCTCAATAAGATTTGATTTATACCCAACTATATTGTGCATATATTCCCATCTTTCAACTTCACCCATTTGAGTTTCGAGAGGTTTCATAACTAATGCCTTTTTCTTAGCCGGACAAACTTCCTCACAATTTCCGCAACCTGTACAATCCAGAACGCTTACCTGAATTTTAAATTGATAATCTTTAAGTTGAGCCAACCCTGTAATTGTTTGTGTTCCGGCAGGAGCATTTTTTACATCAGCTTCATTCAAAATAAATGGTCTGATACAAGCATGAGGGCAAACATACGAACACTGATTACACTGAATACATTCGCTTGGCTGCCATTCTGGAACATTTACAGCAATGCCCCGCTTTTCGTACTGAGTAGTACCCGATGGAAGAGTTCCGTCTTCTATTCCAATAAATGCACTAACCGGAAGCTCGTCGCCTTTCATTGCATTAATCGGATTCATAAAGTTTTTAATAAAATCGGGTTGTTCTTCGTTTCTGGTTGCTTTTTTAACAGTAATATTTTCCCATTCAGTAGGAATTTTAACTTTTACAACTTCTCCGCCTCTATCTATCGAAGCAATATTCATTCTCACTACTTCTTCACCTTTGTTTCCGTAGGTTTTCTTAACGGCTTTTTTCATTTCGTCGAGAGCAACAGAATAAGGAATAACCTCAGCAATCTTGAAAAATGCCGCTTGCATAATCGAATTTGTACGATTTCCCATACCAATTTCTGATGCAATTTTTGTAGCATTAATAATATAAAAATCAATTTCGTTTTCGGCAAGATATTGCTTCATATTATCAGGAAGTTTCGATTTTGTTTCTTCGGCATCCCAAATACTATTAAGTAAGAACTTTCCTTTATGTTTTAATCCTTTCAGTACATCATATTTTTCGAGATAAGCAGGAACATGACATGCCACAAAATCAGGAGTATTAACAAGATATGTCGAACGAATTGGATTATCTCCAAAACGTAAATGTGAAACAGTAATTCCCCCCGATTTTTTTGAATCGTAAGCAAAATATGCCTGACAATATTTGTCGGTTTCTTCGCCAATAATTTTAATTGAATTTTTATTTGCACCAACAGTTCCGTCTGAACCTAAACCATAAAATTTTGCAGAATATGTGCCTTTTTGACAAATATCAATTTCGGGTAATAATGGTAATGATGTAAATGTAACATCGTCAACAATTCCAACTGTAAAATGGTCTTTAGGCTCGTGCATTTTCATGTTTTCATACACAGCCATAATCATTGCAGGAGTAGTATCTTTTGAACTTAAACCATATCTCCCGCCAACTATTTCAGGAGCATTCGGACGATTATAAAATACATTTCTGATGTCTAAATAAAGTGGGTCGCCACCAGCACCCGGCTCTTTTGTTCGGTCAAGTACTGTAATTAATTTTACCGATTTTGGAATAACTTTTAAAAGATATTTTTCAGAAAAAGGGCGATATAAATGAACGCTTACCAAGCCAACTTTTTCGCCTCTCGAAATATAGTAATCAACAGTTTCTTTAATAGTTTCGGTAACAGAACCCATTGCAATAACAATATTTTCGGCGTTTGCATCGCCATAATAAGTAAATGGATGATATTCTCTACCACACAATTTGCTCATTTCGGTTAGATAATATTCTACCAAATCGGGAACGGCATCATAAAATTTATTCGAAGCTTCGCGTGCCTGAAAATAAATATCCGGATTTTGTGCAGTACCTCTGGTTACAGGATGTTCCGGATTTAATGCGTTATCTCTGAATCTTTGTAAAGCATCATAATCAACAAGCTTTCTTAATGCTTCCATATCAGATGGAACAACTTTCTGAATTTCGTGAGATGTTCTGAAACCATCGAAGAAATGTACAAATGGAACTCTTGATTTAATTGCTGCAAGGTGAGCTACCGGTGCAATATCCATAATTTCCTGAACACTACCGGTTGCAAGCATAGCAAAACCTGTATTACGGGTTGCCATAACATCGCTATGGTCTCCAAAAATAGAAAGTGCTTGTGCAGCAAGGCTTCTTGCACTAACATGAAAAACGGCTGGTAATAATTCGCCCGCCATTTTATACATATTCGGAATCATTAATAATAACCCTTGCGATGCTGTATATGTAGTAGTTAAAGCACCCGATTGTAACGAACCGTGAACTGCTCCTGAAGCACCTGCTTCCGATTGCATTTCTACAACTTTTACTGTTTCCCCAAAAAGATTTTTTCGTCCGTTTGCCGACCATTCGTCAACATTTTCAGCCATATTTGAAGATGGTGTAATTGGATAAATAGCTGCTACTTCGCTAAACATGTAAGCTACATGAGCCGCTGCATAATTACCGTCGCATGTAACAAATTTTTTTTTGTCTGACATATTTTTAATTGTTAAATTGATATATTGTTAATATTGTTGTGTTCATGTGTTTAAGTGTTCAAGTATTTATGTTCTCATGTAAATCGTCATTCTCTCTTTGTCGTCATTGCGAGGGACGAAGCAATCTACATTATTTAAATTGTCCCTATTTTTTATAATTTCTTTGAAAATTAAAAAAA
>MENC01000289.1:23956-28682 GCA_001768155.1 Bacteroidetes bacterium GWA2_30_7 | reverse complement strand
TTTTAAAAATCCGCACTCTTTGGTGTTCTCGGAAATGGAATCACATCTCTGATGTTTAACATTCCTGTTACAAACAGGATTAATCTTTCAAAACCTAATCCAAATCCGCTGTGTGGAGCAGTTCCGTATTTTCGTGTTTCAAGGTACCACCAGATATCTTTTTCGGGTATGTGCATTTCTCTGATTCGGGCTATAAGTTTTTCGTAATTTTCTTCTCTTTGCGAACCTCCAATTATTTCGCCTATTCTTGGGAATAAAACATCCATTGCCCGAACAGTTTTTCCATCTTCGTTTTGCTTCATATAAAAGGCTTTGATATCCTTCGGATAATCGGTAAGTATAACTGGTTTTTTAAAATGTTTTTCTACTAAAAATCTTTCGTGTTCTGATTGTAAATCAACACCCCACGATACAGGAAATTCAAATTTTTGTTCCGATTTCATCAAAATATCTATTGCTTCTGTATAAGGCAATCGAACAAACTTATTTTCGACAACAAATTTTAATCTTTCAATTAATTCGGCATCGTACATTTTTTGTAAAAATTCCAAATCGTCTTTACAATTTTCAAGAGCATATTTTACTAATGACTGTAAGAAATCTTCAGCCAAATCCATATTGTCGTGAATATCGTTGAAGGCAACTTCTGGCTCAATCATCCAAAATTCGGCAAGATGACGTGGAGTGTTTGAATTTTCGGCTCTGAATGTTGGTCCGAAAGTATAAACTTCTCCCAAAGCCATTGCTCCAAGTTCTCCTTCGAGCTGACCAGATACTGTAAGGCTTGTTTCTTTGCCGAAAAAATCTAACGAATAATCAATAGCTCCATCTTCATTTAAAGGTGGATTTTTGGGGTCGAGTGTCGAAACACGAAACATTGCTCCTGCTCCTTCGCAATCGGAACCTGTAATGATTGGTGTATGAAGATAGAAAAAACCTCTGTCGTTGAAGTATTTATGAATTGCAAACGCCATCGCATGACGAATTCTTAAAACAGCACCAAAAGTATTTGTACGTGGTCGTAGATGTGCAATTTCTCTTAAAAATTCTAATGTGTGTCCCTTTTTTTGCAATGGATAAGTTTCGGCATCGGCTGTTCCGTACAATTTTATTTTTTCTGCCTGAATTTCAACGCTTTGTCCCTGTCCTTGCGATTCGGTTAATTTTCCAATTACCGAAACACACGAACCAGTTGTTATATCTTTTAGAATGTTTTCATCGAAGTTTGCAACATCAACTACAACCTGAATATTATTAATTGTTGAACCATCGTTAAGAGCAATAAAATTTATGCTTTTATTTCCTCTTTTAGTTCTTACCCAACCTTCAGCTTTAACACTAGCTCCAAAGTCTTTCGACGACAGCAATTCTTTAATTTTTATCCTTTTCATACAATATATGGATTATAATATTTGGCAAAAATACAATAATATGTAATATTTAAGATGTAATATTTAAGAGAATGTTAAATTGTTACATTGTTACATAGCTATTGCCTAAGTAAAATCCTGTAAATCCTGTCAAAATCCTATCCTCCGGCTGGCGGACGAAATCTCTAAATTCCTAAATCCTAAATCGTAAATCGTAAATAATTATGTCATCTAATAAAAACTCCTTACTTTTGTAGATATTCTTAAAAACAATGGAAAATTTTCGAGAAACAATATGTTATACTCGCGGTTGCATGAACGATGAATCTGGCAATTCAAGCAATTCTTGTCAATCTGGCGGTTGTAACAAACTTCATACTCACGATTGGTTAAGTGATATTCCTTGCAATTCAGACGAATTTGATATAGTTGAAGTACGGTTCAAAAATGTAAGAAAAGGCTTTTTTAAAAATGTAAATCAATTTAAACTAAATCAAGGAGATTTAATTGCTGTAGAATCTTCACCCGGACACGATATTGGAATAGTTTCGCTTGTTGGAAACCTTGTTAGGTTGCAAATGAAAAAAATGAATGTTGATTTACAAACATTTGAATTTAAAAAGATATATCGAAAAGCGAAATCAATTGACATTGAAAAATGGAAAGAAGCAATATCGCTAGAAATTCCAACGATGCTCAGGGCAAGACAAATTACTCAAAAGCTAAAGCTAAATATGAAAATTGGCGATGTTGAGTTTCAAGGCGATAAAACAAAAGCGATTTTTTATTATATTGCAGACGAACGAGTCGATTTCAGAGAACTTATCAAAGTTTTAGCCGAAGAATTTAAAGTTAGAATCGAAATGCGACAAATTGGTGCAAGACAAGAAGCCGGAAGAATTGGCGGAATTGGTCCTTGTGGAAGAGAACTATGTTGTACAACATGGTTAAGCAATTTCAATTCTGTATCTACAGGTGCTGCTCGTTATCAGGAATTATCATTAAATCCTCAGAAACTTGCCGGACAATGCAGTAAATTAAAATGTTGTCTGAATTACGAACTCGACACTTACCTTGATGCAATAAAGGACTTTCCAAACACTTCAACTCCTTTAGAAGTTAAGGAAGGAACTGCATATTATCAAAAAACCGATGTTTTTAAAGAAATAATGTGGTATTCGTTCGATAAAAATAATTCTATAAATTTAGTTCCCGTTCCCGTTAGTAGAGTTAAAGAAATTTTAAATGCCAATAAACAAGGGATTAAGTTCGATACTATTTTAATTGAAACTGAACCAATTAAAGATAAACTCGATTTTCAGAATACTGTTGGACAAGAAAGCATTACACGTTTCGATGATAAAAGAAACAGAAAGAAAAAAAAGAAAAAATACAGAAATCCAAATGAAAATCAGAAAGGCTAATACTTTTTATTTATCAATAGCTGTTTACATTATATTTTTATTATCATCATGTGATAAAAAAAGATATTTCGAAGAATATACCGAAATACCAAATCAATCGTGGAATAGAAACAATATTTTAAGGTATAATGTAAATATTTCAGATAATAAAATACCATTAAATATTTTTTTAGATATTAGAAATTCAGGCAAATATAATTACAGCAATTTATATGTTTTTCTGAAAACTCAAAGTCCCGAAAAAATTATTAGAATTGATACTATTGAATGTGTAATTGCCGATGACAATGGAAGATGGTTGGGCAAAGGAATTGGCGATTTATGGGACAATCAGATATTAGTTCGCAAAAATGTTGTATTTCCAGATACCGGAAATTATATTTTCGAAATCGAACAAGCAATGAGAGACGAATCTCTTGAGCATATTTCGGATGTTGGCTTACGAATCGAAAAAGCAATTTCAAATTAAAGATTATAGAACACTGATGACGCTGATTTACTAATAAAAACAGATTAAAATTAGTATATATTTTGACGTATTTGTGTTCATTTATTTATTAATATTTTTTAATTTTTGTGGCTAAAAATAAACAACAAAAATTCAATGAAATGGAAACATTTACGAATGTATTCCAACCATCGTTCGATTCAGTATTTAATAATCATTGCAACCTAAAAGGAAATTGGAGCAAATACTTCAAAAATAACAATCCAATTGTTCTTGAATTAGGCTGTGGAAAAGGAGAATATACCATTAATCTTGCACAGGCTTTTCCCGAAAAAAACTTTATTGGAGTTGATATTAAGGGAGCAAGAATTTGGAAAGGAGCAAAATTTGCAACCAATAATAAAATGCTAAATGCAGCGTTTTTACGAACTCGTATTGAATTTATTAATTCCTGTTTCGATATAAACGAAATCAGCGAAATCTGGATAACCTTTCCCGACCCGCAATTAAAAAAGAAAAGAGCATCGAAAAGATTAACTTCATCAGTTTTTTTGAATAAGTACAAATTATTAATTCAACCAGGCGGAATTATACATTTAAAAACCGATAGCAAAGAGTTGTTTGATTATACAATGACGGTACTTTCTTTTAACAATATAACTCCAATTCAAAATGCCGATAATTTATATAATTCGTCAATACTTAACGAATATTTAAATATTAAAACCTTTTACGAAGAACAGTTTCTAGGTATTGGAAAACGAATTACTTACATACAATTCAGACTAAAAAACGAAGAATTAAATGAACCGCCCGAAGAATGACAGTTTTTTTCAGAGAGTTTACGAAATCGTAAAACTTATACCATACGGAAGGGTTACAACTTACGGTGCTATTGCCAGATGTATTGGAAGCCCCGGAGCTGCAAAAATGGTAGGCTGGGCAATGAACAATTCGCACACATCAAAAGAATTTATTCCGGCACATAGAGTTGTTAATCGAAATGGTCTTTTAACAGGCAAACAGCATTTTAGCGGAAATAACGAAATGCAAGAACTACTAGAAAGCGAAAATATTAAAATTGAAAATAATAGGATTCTTAATTTTGATGACGTTTTCTGGAATCCCGATGAAATAGTATAAATTCTTATATAGAATTATATGGAGTTGACTTTATAACATTACATCTTATTTATTCCTAACAATAAAAATATAAGACGGAAAATGGTCAGCATAACCACCTTGATATGTTTCTCCAACATAGGTTCTTAAAGGATAACCGGCATATTGTCCTTCTTTTTGAATGATAAATTTTCGGTTAAAAATTTTAGCTAAACTATACTTATAAGTTGATTTATCTTCACCTAACAATGGTTTTGAAACAATAATCTGGTCGAATAAATTCCAACTGTCGCGGTAAGCTAAACTTCCAATTCCTTTTTTAAATAATGAATATTGTGGTACAAACAAACCACCATCAGCAA
>MENC01000289.1:12161-23869 GCA_001768155.1 Bacteroidetes bacterium GWA2_30_7 | reverse complement strand
TGTTCTGCATAATTGAGCCGCGGCAATTCTGTTAGGAGCACTCCTTTTTTCCCCGCCTCTGCGTGAGGGCCAGTGATTAACAAGGATATGAATTTTTTCTCCATCTAACTCTCCGTTTACTAATAATATATCTCTGGTTCTGTATTCAGGTTCGGTAGGCATTATAAGTACAAAAGTTTTACTATCGGTAACTTTAAAATAATCTTTTCGATATAAAAAACCTACATCAACTCCACGATTATATTGGCAATCGTAATGAACAACACCATAGTTAGACGCTTTTAATTCTTTAGAGTTTGTCAAATCTAAAAGTACATCTTCGTTTTCAATTTCGGCTATACCAATAATTACCGGACCTCCACTGGTATATTCATCTCCAATTTTTGAAATTACATCAGACATATCAGAAATTTTTTTCCAATATCTTTCTCCAGTCCACACATAAGAACCTTCTGGAGTAAAATCATCGTCATTAAAATTTGGGTCGTTAATGGTGTCAAATAAATTTTCTACATTATAAAAAGCAATACATGCAATTTTATATTTTTTTAAATCTTCTTGCCCGAACGACTTATAATTAGCAAATAAAAGAGCTATTACAATCAAAAGTAGTGTTTTCATAAAATTCAGAATTTAGACACAAAGTAAACGATTACTATTTATAAAAAATATTTTTGATTAAAATATATTGATTTTTACAAATTAGAATATAAAGTTAAAAGATTAATAAAGCATTAAAGTATAGCATTTTAATTAAAAGTTATTTTTGTAAAATAAATTTATATGTTGTTTAATATCTTTTTGAAAAAATTGGAGTTTAATTGATTTTACTAACTTCGTAGTCATTTTTTAAAAGTACATAGATGATAAATAAATATATCTCATTATTAGTCTTGATGTTTGTTTTCGGCTTAAATGCAATTTCACAAAATCGCATAAGTGGAATAATTCTAAATCAGGAGAATCAAAAACCGGTTAAAGATATTTCAGTTAAAAGCGGTGCTTTGGAAACTAAAACCGATAACAAAGGCTTTTTTGAACTAAAAAACTTACCGGTTGGTAAAAATAATATCATTATTAGTTCAGATGATTTTGAACAAATTACAGAAGATTTTGAAATTTCAGAAAATGAAGATAAAGACTTAGGAACTTTTGTACTTAGAGCCAAAGGTGCTGTAAGCGAGGATTTAGAAGGAATATCAGAAGTTGACCTTGATTTCGACGATGGTAATACGGGTCAATATATTTCTGGAATTTTATCATCATCAAGTGATATTTTTGTTTCTACAGCAGGGTTTGTATTCAGTTATGCTTTTTTCAAAATGCGTGGTTACGATTCAGAATATTCCGACATTTATATGAACGGCATTTTAATGAACGATGCCGAAAACGAAAGAGCTTCATTTTCAGATTGGGGCGGATTAAACGATTTAACTAGAAATAAGGAAATTGCTCCTGGAATTTCTTCTTCCGAATTTGCTTTTGGAAATATTGGCGGTTCTACAAATATCAACACCAGAGCATCCTTAATCAGAAAACAAAACAAGCTTACTTACTCATATACAAATCGTTCGTATCATCAGCGATTAATGTTAACTTATGCAACAGGATTAATGAAAAATAATTGGGCAGTAGCATTTAACGCATCTAGGCGTTGGGCAGTAGAAGGTTACGTACCCGGAACTTTTTTCGACCAATGGGCATATTCTGTTGCTATTGAGAAAAAAATAAACAAAAAACACAGCATCGCTCTTACCGGAATTGCCTCGCCTTCGAGAAAAGGAATGCAGGCTGCTTCTACACAAGAAGTTTACGATTTAATGGGAACAAAATATTATAACCCAAACTGGGGATACCAAAATGGCGAAGTACGAAATGCTAGAGTAAAGTCTAACAATCAACCTTTTGGAATTTTAACCCACTATTTCACTCCGACCCCAAAATTTAATTTAACTACAAGTATTGGTTACTCTTCCGGTAAAGATGGTTATACAGCTCTAAACTGGTTTAATGCAGCAGACCCAAGACCAGATTATTATCGTTATTTGCCAAATTACAAGCCAATTGGAGGAACAGTTGATCCATATATAAGTGGCATTATTACCGAAAATTGGAAAACAGACCCTTCTACCAGCCAATTAGATTGGGATAAATTTTACCAATACAACTATTTGCTTACTCTTGAAGGAAAACCCGCAAACTATACTATTGAAAATCGTATTGACCAACAAAAGCAACTTAGTTTTAATTCATTATACAGATATTACCTAAATGATATTATAACTATTACCGGAGGAATATCGTACCGTAAGTATAAAGGAAGACATTATAAAGTTATGGAAGATTTACTTGATGTAACAGGCAATTCTTACTGGATAGACATTGATAAATTTGCATTAAGAGATTCTTCAGACGAAAATTTTGCACAAAATGACATTAATAATCCAAATAGGGTTATAAAGGAAGGCGATAAATTTGGTTATGATTATGAAATTTTAAACAATTTTGCACAGTTGTGGTCTCAGGCAGACTTCAATCTTAATAAGTTCGATATTTATATTGGAGCAAAAGGAAGTTATACCGAATTTTGGAGAAATGGATACATGAAAAATGGTAAAGCTCCCGAAAATTCTTATGGCAAATCGGCAAAAGTAAATTTTACTAATTATGGCATTAAAGCAGGAGTAACATATAAAATTTCGGGACGACATTATATTGTGGCAAATGCAGGATATATAACAAGTCCTCCAAATTCAAGAACATCTTATCTTTCGCCACGCATTAAGGATAATTTAGTTAAAGATCTCGAAAACGAAATAATTAAAACAGGGGATATTAATTATGTTGCTCGTTTTCCAAGATTTAAAACTCGTATAACTTTATATCAAACATATATTTATAATCAAGTTACTAATGAAAGCTTTTATTTAGATAATCCTTTATTTGGTAGCAATTCTACTTCGTTTGTAAATTTTATTTCACAAGGAATTAATAAATCTCATCAAGGAATTGAATTTGGTTCAGATTTTAAAGCTTCCTCATCAATTTCATTAAATGGTGTAATTGCTTATGGCGACCATAGATACACTTCAAGACCAAATGTTACAGTTACTTACGAAAATGGAATATATCCAGATGCATCTTACACTACTTATTTAAAGAATTTTTATGTAACAGGAACACCACAAATTGCAGGTTCTGCCGGAATAAAGTATATGCACCCTAAATATTGGTTTTTAAATGTTAATTGGAATTATTTCGGAAAATCTTATTTAAGCTTCAATCCCGATAGACGTACCGAACAGGCAACTAAAGGACTTGGCGAGGGCGACCCACTTATTGCAATAATTACTGAACCTGAAAGACTTCCCGATGGATATACGCTTGACGCATCTTTAGGAAAGTCGTTAAAATATAAAAAATATTATTTCAATATTAACTTTAGCGTAAGCAATATTCTTAATAATCAAGATATTATTACTGGTGGATACGAACAAAAAAGATATAGTTACGAAGACCACGATATATCCAGATTTCCACCAAAATATTTTTATGGAAAAGGAAGAACATATTATTTGAATTTTAGTGTAAGATTTTAAAAATGAATAAAATGAATAAATTAAATTTATTAACTGTTTTATTGGTTGTTACAACTCTATTCAGTGCCTGTATAAAAGAAGATTTTGATAAACCTCCAATAAATATTCCCACAATTGATTTCGATACTACACACATGATTTCAATAGCAAACCTGAAAATTATGTATCAAGGGGCATTAAATTTTATTGATACAGATATGGTTGCTTGGGGAAGAGTTTCTGCTAACGACGAATCAGGAAACCTTTATAAAACAATGGAAATTCAGGATGCTTCTGCCGGCATTGAACTTAAACTTGACCGTAATTCATTGTTTAATCAGTTTCATGTAGGACAAAGAATATATATAAAGCTTAAAGGCATGTATATTGGCGAATACAATGGACTAAAACAACTAGGATATAATTATAACAATGCAATTGGTCGTATGCCGGATGCTTTAATAGACCAACATTTATTTTTAGACAGTCTTCCTGGCGCACCTGTTCAGCCAAAAGTAATTAACATTAATGCAATTGACGAAGCTGATTTAAGCAAACTGGTAAAGGTTGAGGGTGTTTCATTTGAGCTTCCGGGAAGTCCTTATACAGAAGGAGATGTTACGACAAACAGGAACTTAGTTGATGCAAACGGTGTTGTAATTCCTGGATTTTTATTGCGTACAAGTAATTATTCAACTTTTGCAGCCAATTTGTTACCTGCAGGAAAAGGAAATTTGGTTGGTATTTTAAGCCGTTTTGGAAGCGATTGGCAGTTTTACATTCGCGACCTTAACGATGTTCAGAATTTTATAGTACCTACTGTATTATTTAATTATTCTTTTGCTGCAAATTCTAGCGACTGGACAGTTAAAAACGAAGCTGGAAACAACAATTGGTTTTTCTTCTCTGGTGACCCCGGAATGGCTGTTACAGGTTTTGGTTCCGATGCCCCTTGTAAAGATTGGTTAATTTCTCCGGAAGTTGACCTTGGAACTGCACCAAATTCAGTATTAACTTTCAAATCAATAATGAAGTATTCAGATTCTGGAATCACTAACCCTTTGAAAATCAAAATATCATCAAATTATACAGGCGATGTATCTACTGCTTCGTGGGATACGTTGAGTGCATCAATATCAACATCCGGTTCGTGGACAACTAATTCTGTTTCAGGATTTCCATCTAGCGGAAAATACAGAATTGCCTTCTATTATGAATCAAGTGGAACATCAAATACAACTGCTACTCAGTGGCAAATAAAAGAGGTTAAGTTAGCTAATTAGTAATTAAAGCTTCAAACAACATTGCGTTTGTTTTATTTTTAACAAGTGTTTATTTTAATAATATTGTTAGAAATATAATTTAGTATTTGATGTTTTCAATTTCATTTTCTCTTCGTCATACTTTCATCTGTTTCATTTGTTTATATATTAGTATTTGCCTGATATTGATTGATTTAAGATTATTATTTTATGCCACAGATGGTTGTTGAGTTTATCGAAACATTACACTAATTTACACAAATTTGTTTCACAGATTTTTTTGAATTTTCACAGATAAAACAACCTTTGATTGTTTTAAATCTGTGAACATAGCGAAGCGACTCACGAATGCCTTTAAAAATATGCGATTTATGAATAAAATTTGTGCAATCTGTGGCTAATATCTTCTTTATAATCATTCCCTTGTGTGCTTATTATTAATCATGGCTGTTTCATGTGTATATTTTTTTATTAGACGCTGATTATTATGATTTTTTTTGACAGGATTTACAAAGCCTGTCCCGATTTTTCGGGAATTTACAAGTTTTATCTTGTTAATCCTGTAATTCCCGAAATAAAATCGGGATAAACTGTGTAATATTATCTTCAATTATTCACTTGAGTGTCTTTTTTTGGTCGTGAATGTTTAATTTTAAGATTTTATGACAAAAAAAAAGCTGCATAATGCAGCTTCATTTTTTTAAAGAAATAATAAATTATTTCTTTTTTCCGCCTTTAGTTTTAGCAGCAGCTTCAGCAGCAGCAATCGAATCGGCTTTTGCTTGTTCAGCAGCAGCAGCAGCTTCAGCTTCAATTCTAGCTTGTTCAGCAGCAGCAGCAGCAGCAGCTTCAGCTTCAACTTTAGAAATAGAATCAGCTTTTATAGAATCTTGTATTCTTGCTTTTTCAGCTAATTCTTTTGCACTTGGTCCACAGGCTACTAAAAAAGCAATACCTGCTAAAACGAATAATTTTAATGTTGTTTTCATGGGTCTAAAAAATATTTTATTTGAAGCAAAATTATATTAAATATTAATACAAACTACTAAAAACGTTAAAAAAATATAAAACATTTTTTTTATAAATTTAGTAATGATGTAAAACCTAGTAAGTATAAGGGTTTGTGAAATATATAAAATCGAAAAAAAATATTAAATAAAATTAATTTAAAAAAAATAATTAAAGAAATCAATAAAAATTTTAAATTTAAACTTCAATATTTTTACTTTTTTCAAATTAAATTTCACAAATTATGAATAATTACAAATCAAAAACTAAAATAGTTGCAACATTAGGACCGGCATCAACGCCTAAAGAAGTTTTAAAAAAATTAATTTATGAAGGTGTAGATGTTTTCAGAATAAATTTCTCACATGGTACTCACGAGGAGCATCTCAAAGAAATTCAGTTAATTAACGAGGTACGTTCAGAAATTGATACAAAAGTTGCTATTCTTGCCGATTTACAAGGTCCAAAAATCAGAATTGGCGAAGTAGAAAACAATCATTTAGATTTAATTGAAGGTGACGAATTAACATTTATAAACGAAAAATGTATTGGCACTAAGGAAAAAATATATTTAAGTTATCCTGATTTTGCAATTGATGTAAAAGTTGGCGAATATATTTTAATCGACGACGGAAAACTTCGTCTTGAAGTTATTTTTACCAACAAAAAAGATAGTGTACGAGCTAAGGTTATTAATGGTGGAGTATTATCTTCAAAAAAAGGTGTTAATCTTCCTAATACGGCTATTTCGCTTCCAAGCTTGACTCAAAAAGATATTGAAGATGCAAATTTTGCTATCGACCATGATGTTGATTGGATTGCTCTTTCGTTTGTGCGCACTGTTACAGATGTTGTTGAACTTCAGCAGATAATTAAAAGAAAGAAAAAGCACACATGGGTTGTAGCTAAAATTGAAAAACCCGAAGCTCTTCGCGAAATTGATAATATAATTGACATGGCACAATGTATTATGGTAGCTCGTGGCGATTTAGGTGTTGAAGTTCCATTTGAGCAAGTGCCACTAATTCAAAAAGATATTGTTAAAAGATGTATAATGAGAGGGAAACCGGTAATTATTGCTACTCAAATGATGGAAAGCATGATTACAAATTTTCGCCCAACAAGAGCAGAAGCAACAGATGTTTCAAATGCTGTAATTGATGGTGCAGATGCTTTAATGTTGAGTGCCGAAACATCTGTTGGAAAATATCCTGTCGAAACAATTAATGCAATGCAAAACATTATTAACTGGTCAGAAAATCATGCTTATAGGTTTAATATTCAGAATCCTCCTCAAGATTTTTCCAGAACTTTTCAAGCAGATTCAATTTGCTATAATGCTACCCAACTTGCAGCTCAATCAAAAGCTAAAGCAATTATTACATTTACTTTTTCGGGATATACAGCTTATAAAATTTCAAGTTATAGACCTCAAGCCGAAACATTTGTTTTTACAAGTAACAAACTGCTTTTAGATAAGCTTTCATTATTTTGGGGAGTTCGTGCAATTTATTTCGACAAATACGATAATATAGACGATGCAATTAATTATACAATTAATATTCTTAAAGAAATGAATTGCATTAAAGCCGACGATATTGTTGTACATGTTGGAAGTACTCCACTACACGAAAAAGGAAGTACTAATATGTTGAAAATTAGTTATGTGAAATAATAAGTTGATGGATTTTGAGTTGTTTTTATTTAGCTTTTTCTATTTATTTATGGCAGATTATAAATCTTTATAATAGCACCTTTCGGATTGTAAATCCGAAAGGGCGGGGAATATTGCCAATTAACCGTTACAGTTACGCTTTGAATAATCCATTTTTTAATTTGCAAACAAATGCTCTGAAATAATTGATGGTGCTTTTATGTGTAAAGAGTTCTAAATTTATGCTTTTTTTAAAACTAATTTTAACTCTTTAATATAACTACCTGCCGTTATCTTTCTATATTTATGAATCATATATGTTTTTTGTGGAAAAACTAATTGTAATAAATATCGAATTTTATCAGACCATTTAGTAATCAATTCTAATTTTAAATTATAGTTTAGATTTTTCTCAATAATAATTTTTGAGTTTCCATTTTTGAAAACACAATTTATATTATAACTAAATCTGTCGAAATATGGTACAGTATCGTTTGTATTAAAATCAATTTGAATGTCAATATTATAATGATTTTTAAGAAAGTATAAAATAGGGAAAACAGCTTTAAACAGTTTGTTTTTTATGCAAAATTCGGAGATATATTTCCAGTCTATTTTGTTATTGTTTTTTGTAATTATTGAAACAATATCGTAGAGCCAGCCAAGTCGAACTAATCTATTATTAATATTAAAATTAAAATGAACGCAAAAGTGAATAATGTGGTTTTCGAGAGATAGATTTGAATTGCTTTTGCATTTCCAAAACTCCTCAATATTAAGTCTATACCTGCTGTATAGTGGTGTAATATTTCTGTGTAATTCGATTAAAGAATCTTTCTTTGCAAATTGCAAATTGTATTGCAATCCATAAGTTTCTTCAATACTTGTACGTGCAGGAATTATTGTATAACCATTTTTAAAAAAAATATTTTTTGCTGATATAATGTTTTTTTCTTCAATCAATATATCAATATCAGACATGGGTCTTAAACCAATATCTTCGTAATGATTATTGATTAAATATGAGCCTTTTAAAGGCAATATTTCAATATTTGATTCTGAAAATTGCTTTTGAATTTTATTAAGATATTCTTGTTTTATTACGTTATTTTTTATTGTAAAATAGTAATATGATTTTAATTTTTCTTGCTTTTTTTCATCAAGTAAATTAATAAGTGTTCTGTTTTTTAAATACTTATAAAGTATAGAAGTTAGTCCATGCTCGGAGCAAAACGAAATAAGCCCTTCCCAATCAACAATATTAGTTTCAACATGGTTTTTCAGAGCGTAATCATATTTTTCGACTGATGAGCCAATTAGAAAAAAAACTAATTTTTCTTCTGTCGATAAGCTTTCTATATCAAATTTATAACTCAATTATTTTAAATAAATTAATTTAAGAAATATGTTACTAATTTAATTATATTTATATGCTATTTACAATTATTTTTGCATTAATTATCAATAAATGAATTTAACAGAAATAGCCTCAAAAATATTTAACATCAATTCTGATGAAAGTTTTAACTCAATTTGTTTGGATATATTCAAATATCAATCGGCTAATAATAAGACTTATAACGATTATATTAACAATTTAAATATTAATCCTGAAAAAATAAAACATTACACTGAAATTCCTTTTTTGCCAATTGATTTTTTTAAAACTCATCGAATTTCGTGCAAACCTACCGAAGAAATAGTTTTTTCGAGCAGTGGAACTACATCTGAAATTACCGGCAAACATTATATTTTTGACTTAAATCTTTATAAACAAAGTGTTTTAAGAGGTTTCAAGCAATTTTATGGAAATCCTGCCGAATATACTTTTCTGGCATTGCTTCCATCTTATCTTGAGAAAACAGATTCTTCACTGGTTTTTATGGTCAATTATCTGATGTCGTTAAGCAAAAATAATCACGGATTTTTTATACACAATTTTGATGATTTATATAACGCTCTTATTCAAAACGAAGCTGAAAATAAAAAGACAATTTTAATTGGAGTTTCTTATGCTTTAATTGATTTTTCTGAAAAATTTGAGTTTAATCTTCAAAATACACAAATTATCGAAACCGGCGGAATGAAAGGAAAACGCAAGGAATTGACCAAAATAGAACTTCACAATTTATTATCAAAAAACTTTAATACGAAAAATATTCACTCAGAATATGGAATGACTGAACTTTTATCGCAATCATACTCAATAGAATCTGGATTTTTTCGTTCGCCTTCGTGGAAAAAAATATTAATCAGAGATGTTAACGACCCATTTTCATATTTAAACACTGAAACAACAGGCGGAATAAACGTTATTGATTTGGCAAACATTTACTCATGCTCATTTATCGAAACTAAAGATTTAGGGAAAACTCATTCTGACGGAACTTTTGAAGTTCTAGGCAGATTCGATAATTCTGATATCAGAGGTTGTAATTTGCTTTATCAATAATATACATAATCAAAAGTTAAATAACGAGTATTAAAAATCTATACTAAAACTCAAAACAGGCAACAATAACAAGTCGTAATCGTACTGCATATTACCTGTATAAGAGTTATACTTCATTCGTATAATATTTTTATGGTTTGTAATATTTTCTATATCTAAAGAAACTGTCCATGAATATTTTGCACGATTTTTTTTAAAGTTTATTCCAAAATCAACGTTATAATAGTCGTTTAATTTTTTTGTAAAATTTTCATCATTATTATAAACTGCTTTTCCGGCTAATCTCGATTTTTCCAAGTCAACTGGTTGATATCGCAATCCGCCTTTATATAAAAGTCTTGAATTAATGCCTAAAAGGGCATTGTTTTTTCGACCCACAGCCCATTCTTTTCCAATAAGGATATTACACATATAATTACCGTTATAGGCTGAATTATATTCAATTCCATCGGCTGGAATATATTTAGAATCAAACAGTGAGCCTGTAATCAGAAAATAATAAGTTTTTGTAAAGTACTTTTCAAGTGTAATATCAATTCCATAATTTTTGCCTGTGCCTTTATTTGCCAATGGAACTGTTACAAAACCTTGAGAAAGATTCAGCGTAGAAAATTGACTGCCGATGCTGTCTTCAACCGGAATATCGTATAAATGTTGATAATATATTTCAGCTTTAAAATGAAGAGCTTCGGTTATCGAAAGGTCGTAACCAAATACTGTATGAATTGATTTTGCAATATTAATATTTTTATTTGCTTGACTTTCAGTATTATTATTTGATATTTTCATCAAATACAAAGAAATAGGTTCAAGCCGAGAATGTAAACCTGCTCCAGTACTTATTGATTGTCTTCCATCTATTTGCCATTCAATTCCTAAGCGTGGTTCAAGCGACTGACGATTGTTCAGCATAAAGTTTAAATAATGCAGCCCCGAATTAATATCTATTTTATCGGTAATTCTGTATTTCCATTCAAAATAACCTTGTAAAACATTTGTGATTCCATTGTTGTGTAATATTGACCTGTTAATATTCGACTCAAAATCGAGTCCCGCCGAGAAAAGATTATAATATTCTCTACTGTAAATTAGTCCTGTTCTGATTGTGTTTTTTGAATTAAATTTATGGTTCAGTAACATTGTTGAGCGTAACGTTGTATAAGTAATCTTTTCGTTGTAAATATTATGGTCGTTAAAATTAAAGTCCATAGTATCGTTAATAAATTCATTTTCGCTGCCCATAAGCGATACAACAGTTTTTAAATATGTTTTTTTATCAGTAAACGAATAGTTGTTAGTTATACCTGTAATCCAGACATTTCCTTTGTTATACTCTTCATATCTGTTTTCTTTTTGAATAAGCAAAAGAGAATCTTTAACCGCTTTAATTCCCGAACTGCTATTTCCAAGTATTGCAAAAACAGTTGTATTTCCAAACAAATTTGAAGGTATGCTGAAGTTGCAAGCCAAATCTTGAAAAGTAGGAATAACATTTTCGTTTGATACTTTTATTCCTGCCTTATCAAGCAATGAAAATGTTGAATATCGGTAATTTATTAAATATGACGATTTTTGCTTTTTAACAATTGGTCCTTCGAGCGAAACTTCGGTTCCAATAACACTTGCAATTATCGACGATTGAAAATATTCTTCGCTTCCTTTTCTTAAATTAAGGTCGAAAACACCCGAAAAGGCATTGCCGTATTCTGCCGGAAAAGCACTTGTGAAAAAATCGGAATTTGCTATAACATTTG
>MENC01000289.1:9131-12110 GCA_001768155.1 Bacteroidetes bacterium GWA2_30_7 | reverse complement strand
CCATTCTTGAAGGGTCGTTAAATCCGCCGGCATAACGCTTTGTTTCTTCAACGCTGAATGTTCGGGCACTTATGGTAGCCATTGTATTGATTGCTTTGTCGATATTTATTTTTGCAACAACCTCAACTTCACCAAGGCTGCTAAAAGCTTCTTTCATTTGAATATTTAAAAAAACATCTTTACCCGAAGTAACAAGAATATTTTGCATTAACACTTCTTCGTAACCCAGATAATTGATTCTAAAAATCTGTCTGCCTACAGGCACATCAGGCAATTGATAATAACCCGACGAATCAGATATGCATCCAATTAAAGGCTCAGAACCAACAACTACCACCGATGCACCCCAAAGTGGAGTTCCCGAATCTTTATCTGTTATTTTTCCACTCACGGTTTGAGTCGGATTTTTATCATTAGGTTCTTGTTCTTCCTGCGAAAAACAGAAAGGAACAATTACAAAAAAGAAAAATAATGAAGATGCAATTTTTTTCATATTTAGGTGAATTTAGATAATTTATTTACCTCAAATAATTTGCCTGAAATTACTTTAAACTTGTTTAAAAGCAAAAGGATTTTAATTCTCATTTTTATTTTTCTGAAAATGTAACTTTTATCAATACAGAATAACTCTTTGTATTCCAAATCAAAACACAAATTCGAAAATCCAAATAATAAATAAATTTCAATAATTTGATATTCAATGTCCGAAACCGTTTGATTATTTGTATTTTGAACACATTGACATTTCGACAGGCTCAATGCAACGCTGGCTCAGTACATCGCATTGTAATTTATTTGAGTTTTGTGGTTTGTATTTTAAAATTTTTCGGAAATCTAACTGTAATTGGTATATATTAATAATTATTTTTTAAAAAAACGCCCTCAACTGAACTCCACCGGTATGTACAATTTTTTCGTCTCCGGGTTTGCGAGCATTATAGTTCAGATTCAGTTGGAGCGATTCTGTTAGGTTTCTTTGAAACATTACCGACCATGTAAAATTATCACCGGGCAAAAGTCCTTCAAGCATTTCGTAACCAACCGGTGAGTTTGGACTATCGTTGAAATCAATTTTGATGTAATTGAAAGTTGCCGTTAGATTTCCTTTTTGCGGTGAGCTAAATCTAAGTTCTAAACCTAAATTGTGATTCAACGCTTTTTGAACGCCCGTTGTATTTACTTTTTCCGAATATTGATAAGTTAATGCTGTTCGGAAAAATTGACCTGGCTGAACACTAACTGTGGCTTCGTTAGAAATAACGTTTATAGTGTAATTTTTCGACGAAAAATATTCCGAATTATAAATTTTGCTTCCTTTTTGAACATAATCTTCGATTGTGAAATTCTGATTTATATTCCATCTTGCTTTTATTCCGTTAGTAAATATTGTACGCAAATCGAAACCATTAATCAGCAGCATTTTATTTTTACTTCCCTGAGTTATATAGTCTATTCCCCAAACTGTTCCTGTTCGATTAAACGAAAATATATTTCTCAGAGATGAATTTAAGCTAACTAAAGTTGTATCAGAACTTTTATCATTAAGACTCTCTAAATCAAAAGGATTTAAAACATTTAAAATGTTATCGTTTGTTGTTTTTCGATTTATTCTAAAAGCAGCTTGGTCTGAAAATTTTGCTAAAAATTTAAGAACGCCTGTTTTGTTAAACCAAATTCGTTGCGGATAAATATTTATAATGTGATTATATTGGTTCAGGTAAGTCTTAATATATTCGCTTGTAGGAGTGAAAATACGTATATAATTTGCTTGGTCTTGAAAAGCTGCAACTTCAAATTCGTCTAATTCTTTTATGTTGTTGCTATTGTAATCAGTCCATGTATAAACTCCCTGTCCTTGTGCAACTTCTACGTACGAAAACTCTCGCTTGAGTTCAAGTCCTGTTCCAATTTCATAAAAAATAGATGACGTAATTGCTCCTTTGAAAAATTTCATAGAATATTCTGTCCGTCCTGTCAGATTATTTTCGGGAGCGAGATTTAGACCGTCGATATTTGAATAATTAAGGATTCGATAATTAATTGTAGCTTTTATTATGTGATTTTGATTTTTTGTCAACATTCCACCAATTGCAAAATTTTGTGCATCAGAATATTGCGAAAATTTATTTTGAATGGGCTTAAAATCGGTTCTTAAATCGTAGTTAACGAAGAAAGAATTTTTTAATGTATCGTTAGTTTTTATAAACACCTCAATTTTGTTAAACGAAAAACTATTTTGCAAAAGACTATCAGAATCTTCTAATTTCCAGCGATTTATTTCTTGTTCTTCGCCAATTCCAAACATAATGGTTTTAATGGTTTTTGAAAAAACTGCTTTATGTCGGAGAAATTCGGTATTGCTGTTAATTCCGTTGCTGTTAAGATAACTTCCTGTGGCATTTAGATTAAAACCTTTATATAAAAAGTCAGTTTTCAAATTGTTTTTTATTCCGTTGTATGTGTTTTCGCTGTTAAAAATATCAAAATCGTAACGTGTAAATATTTTATTTTTCAGATTATACAAAAAGTAGTAATTCAAATTGTGCTCATTGCTTTTTCTTACATAAGTTCCCAAGTTCCAATCTCTTGAAAATTCAACAGGGCGATATACTTCAACTTCGGTAAAATCGTCTGAAGTAAATTCATAAGTAATACCGCTTAAAACAGCTTTTTTTGTAGTATCTTTTACATTAAAGTTATTTATTAAACGCAACTTAAACGCAACTCCTGTATTGTCTTTTGAATCTTGAGTGGAAAAAGTATTGACATCGTTATTTGAAATTGCAGTTTCAAATTGTGCTTTAAGTGTTTTTGATATTTGTGTGCTGCTTCCGAACGAAACCATTTGCTTTTTCTTTGGTGTAATAAGCAAAACAATTGGCTCAAAACTTCCTTGCGGAATACCTTTTAACGGTTCAATCCATTTATAAACCTTACCATTAACAGTGCTTTTTATCTGCTCATAATTACCATGATATT
>MENC01000289.1:5887-9117 GCA_001768155.1 Bacteroidetes bacterium GWA2_30_7 | reverse complement strand
GTATCAATATTTGGCACAAATGCCTGATTTATACTATCGCCGATGCCTGAAAGCAATTGCTTTTGAGAATCGGATAAATCTTGCTGAAACGATTGATTTTTATTGTCGTTTTCAGAAAATATATTAAGCCAGATTTTGCTTTTATTTGATTCAAAGACGTTAGAATTTACAACCATAAATCTTGCATAACTTTTTTCGGAATATTCAAACTCAATGCTTATTCTTTTATCTTTTGTAATTATTTGTCTGGGTGTAAACGTTATTTCGCCTGAATTATAGTCTATTACATAGTCATTATCTTGTCCGCGTGTAATTAATTTTCCATCAATATAAATTCTTTCAGAACCCGAAAGAACAATAATGTAAGTTTCATTTTCACAGCCTTTTAATTTATAAGGACCTTGATTGCCTTCAGTACCATTAAACTGCTGTCGGCAGTATTTACCTTTTGAAACCGAGCCGCTTACCGAAGATTTTAGAGTGTATTTATTTGGTTTTTCATAAATTGTTGAGTATGTTCCTCCCTGAACTTTCCGGTTCAAATTCAAAAAATAACCTTCGGGTTTTGTAATTTCAAAATCGCCAACTGTAAGCCGGTTTTTTTCGTTATAAAGTGTTATAAAAACCTTGTCAAATTCCTGAATTTGTTGCGTATTTCCATCGGGTTGAATCGGAATATTATTATCCGAAATTGCTGCAATAATATTTATATCGTTTGACAATTTTCCCGAAAGCTGTAAATTAAGATTTGAGTTAACTATCACATTCTGATTGTTTCCAAATGAAATTCCACGTGAAATGCTTCCTCTTTTTTCAAGCCCGTCAGATTCTGAAAACGGCTTATAGTTATCAGCAGAAAAACTTGGAACATATTGACGGTATTCATCTTTTGAAATATAATCTTCATATTTCTTATGAAAATAAGATTCTGCAAAATTATATGGGAATTTCCGGTAAACTATTTTAATTTTTTGATTGCTCAAGTTTTTGTTTAAAAATACAATTGTACCAGCCTCATTATTTGTAATATATTCACTCGATGGAATTAATTTTCCAATGCTGTCATACAGAATTAAAGAACCCGGAATTATTATTACAGAATCAAGTTTGATTAAACTGTCTTTAACAAGAATTTCTTTCTCGCTCAAATTAGATTTAAACTGAGCAAAAAGCAAATTTCCCATTAATAGAATTATTGCAAAAAATATAAATTTCTGTATGTTCAAATAAATTTAATTCATGTACTAAACGAAGATAAAATTAAATTATTTATTGCAATTGTAATAAAATAAAAAAAACCTTCAAGGATTTGAAAACCTTGAAGGTTTAATATCTGAAAGATGCCACCTTTTAAAAAGGTGGCATCTTTATTACGAAATCTTATAAATTCCCAACCATTTTTTCAGGTACAACCCATTGGTCAAATTGCTCATTTGTAAGCAATCCAAGTTCAAGAGCAGCCTGACGTAAGGATGTGCCTTCGTGATGTGCTTTTTTTGCAATTTTTGCAGCATTTTCGTAACCGATATGTGTATTTAATGCAGTTACAAGCATTAGCGAGTTTTCAAGATTTTTTTGCAATACAGGTTTATTTGGCTCTATTCCAATTGCACAATTATCGTTAAACGAAACACAAGCATCTCCTAATAAACGAGCTGAATTTAAGAAATTAAAAATCATAACAGGCTTAAATACATTCAATTGAAAATGTCCATTTAAACCTCCGATTGTAATTGCTGTATCGTTTCCTATTATTTGTGCACAAACCATTGTAAGTGCTTCAATCTGAGTTGGATTAACTTTGCCTGGCATAATTGATGAACCCGGTTCGTTTTCCGGAATTATAATTTCGCCGATTCCGCTTCTTGGTCCTGATGCTAAAACTCTTAAATCGTTTGCAATTTTCATAAAGCTTACAGCAAGAGTTTTTAATGCTCCTGAAGCTTCAACTATTGCATCGTGAGCCGATAAGGATTCGTATTTGTTTTCAGCCGTAACAAAAGGGAGTTCTGTAAGTTGTGCAATTTTTTTTGCAACTAAAACATCATAACCTTTTGGAGCATTAATTCCTGTTCCAACAGCCGTTCCACCCAAAGCGAGTTCTGAAATATGAGCTAAAGTATTTTTCAAAGCCTTTAAACCATGGTCAATTTGAGAAACATAACCTGAAAATTCTTGTCCCAAAGTCAGTGGTGTAGCATCCATCCAATGAGTACGACCGATTTTTACAATCTTCATAAATTCATCAGATTTTTTCGCCAAAGTATTTCTGATTAATTCAACTCCCGGAATAGTTGTTTCAATTATCATTTTATACGCTGCAATATGCATTGCTGTTGGGAAAGTATCGTTCGACGATTGCGATTTGTTTACATCATCGTTAGGATGAACCATTGGTTTGCCTTCGCCAAGTTTTCCACCTGCCAATACATGTGCTCTGTTTGAAATTACTTCATTAAGATTCATGTTAGATTGTGTGCCTGAGCCTGTTTGCCATACAACTAAAGGAAACTGGTCGTCGAGTTTATGCTCAACTATTTCGTCACAAACTTTAGCGATTAAATCTGTTTTTTCTTTTGAAATTACTCCTAAATCTAAATTTGTAAGAGCGGCTGCTTTTTTAAGAATTGCAAATGCTCTGATAATTTCCATTGGCATTTTGTTTTCGCCAATTTTAAAGTTGTTGATTGACCTTTGGGTTTGTGCTCCCCAATACTTGTCGTTTGGCACCTCAACGGGTCCCATTGTGTCTTTTTCGGTTCTGAATGTGTTCATTTTTTTGTTTTTTAATTAATGATATAAAATAATTTGCTAATTTATTTTCAATTTAAACATCTACCTTAACTTTTCCCCCCATATTCCATCAAATAAGCCTTAATACATTCATTTAAGTCTCCATCTAAAATTGCCTGTGTGTTAGATGTTTCATAATCGGTTCTTAAATCTTTTACAAGTTTATATGGATGTAAAACATAATTTCTGATTTGCGAACCCCATTCAATTTTTTTCTTTTTGCCTTCAATTTCGTCTTTAACATCCTGACGTTTACGAATTTCTATTTCGTATAATTGCGATTTTAAAAGCCTGAGTGCATTTTCCCGATTTTGAAGCTGTGAGCGGGTTTCCTGATTTTCAATTACAATTCCTGAGGGAATATGTTTTAATCTTACGGCTGTTTCAACTTTATTTACATTTTGTCCGCCTGCACCACCTGAGCGATATGTATCCCA
>MENC01000289.1:4814-5858 GCA_001768155.1 Bacteroidetes bacterium GWA2_30_7 | reverse complement strand
AAGAATATTCGCCGATAAATTCTAAGGTTACGGTTTTTATTCCTGCAACATCACCTTCAAGAAATTCCACTTCACGAACTTTGTAATCGTTACGTTCACCCCAGCGAATATACATTCGCATAAGCATTTGAGCCCAATCCTGACTTTCGGTTCCGCCTGCACCTGAATTAATTTTAAGAATTGCCCCGAGTTTATCTTCCTCGTTTTGAAGCATATTGCGAAATTCTAAATCTTCAATTACTTCAAGTGCCTGCTTATATTGGTTGTTTACGTCTGCCTCTGAAGCTTCGCCATCTTTAAAGAAATCGGACATAGTGTTCAAATCTTCAACTAATTGCTCAATTTTATGAAAAGTATCAGTCCAACGTTTTATTGAACTAACTTTTTTTAATTGTTCTTCGGCTTCCTTTGGTTTGTTCCAAAAATCGGGATGTTGAGTTTTAAGTTCTTCCTCATGCAATCTAATTAGCTTAGATTCAATGTCAAAGATGCCTCCTCAACGCTAAAGTGCGTTCGTTCAGGTCTTTTATTTGTTCGTTTAAAGTCATATTTTTTTCTGTAAAATTACTTAATTTTTTATTTTTTTCTTGAAAATTTTAATAAAAGTCTTGCGAACAAATTCTAATTTCACCTGATTATATTTTTATTAGACACTGATTTAAACTGATATTTATGATTTCTTTTGACACGAATTAAACGAATTTTCACAAATTTTAAAAAAGAATCATAGTAGTTCTATTCGTCAAATATTTTGAGTGTTTAATCACAATTTTTTATTATTTGAATTTTATTTTTAATACTTTTAAAATCATTTTTAAGCAACCAGTTTATACAAAATAAAGTCTTATCTAAGTATTTTTTTGCAAATCAATTTTAAAGTTTAAATATATGAGAACAACTCTACTTGTTTTAATGTCATTGTTTATTGGAACAATTACGATGGCACAAAATCTTACCATTAATTTAGATACAATTATTAATTTAACTTGTAATGGTAGTAATAATGGCGCAATAAACATAAGTATTACAGGTGGCATACCACCC
>MENC01000289.1:0-4799 GCA_001768155.1 Bacteroidetes bacterium GWA2_30_7 | reverse complement strand
CGAACCTCCACTTTTATTTTCTACAATCTCATCACAAACAAATGTAAGTTGTTTTGGTGGAACAAACGGTTCTGCAACAGTTCAAGCAACTGGTGGTACACCCGGCTACACTTTTGTTTGGCAAGGCGGTGGAACATCTCTACAAAAACAAATTTGACTGCAGGAGTATATCAAGTAACTGTTACAGATGCAAAACTATGCACAACAACAACAAATGCTATAATTAATCAACCATCAACAGCTCTTTCGGGTTCTAAAGTTATTACTAATGTTGCATGTTATGGAAACCCAACTGGAATGATAGATTTAACACCAAGCGGTGGAACACCTGGATATACTTATATATGGAATATAGGTGCAACAACTCAGGATATTTCAAGCAGACCGGCAGGAAATTATTCTGTTACAATTACTGATGCAAATTCATGTACTGCAATGATTACAGCTACAATTACACAACCTGCATCTGTACTATCTGGTTCCACTTCAAAAATTAATGTATTATGTTTTGGAAATTCCACAGGAAGTATTGATTTAACTCCATCTGGTGGAACAGTAGGTTATACATATTTATGGACAGGTGGAGTAACCACACAAGACTTATCAGGTCGTCCGGCAGGTACTTATTGTGTTACAATAACAGATGCAAATTCATGTACTTTTTCACCTGCATGTGTAACAATAACACAACCTGCATCAGCATTAACCGCTTCAATTACAGCACAAACAAATGTTTTATGTTATGGAAATAGCACAGGAAGTGCCACAGTTACTGCAACTGGAGGAGCTTCAGGATATACATATTTGTGGACAACTGGTTCTACAACAACAACATTAACAGGAAAACCTGCCGGAACATATACTGTTACAGTTTCTGATGCAAATTCCTGTACAACAACTGCTTCTGCAACAATTACCCAACCTGCATCAGTATTATCTGCTTCAATTACAGCACAAACAAATGTCGCTTGTTTTGGAAATTCAACAGGTTCGATAAATATTACTGCAAGTGGCGGAACACCAGCATATAATTATTTTTGGGGCGGTGCAATAACAACAGAAGATAGAAGCGGATTAAGTGCAGGAACTTACTCTGTTACAGTTACCGACGCAAATTCCTGTACAGCAACAGCTTCTGCAACAATAACACAACCTGCATCAGCATTAACAGCATCAATTACAGCACAATCAAATGTTCTATGTTATGGAAATAGCACAGGAAGTGCCACAGTTACAGCATCTGGAGGAACTACAGGATATACATACCTTTGGACTGGTGGTTCAACAACAACAACAATAACTGGAAAACCTACAGGAGCTTACACTGTTACAATTACAGATGCAAATTCCTGTACTGCAACCACTTCTGCAACAATTACACAACCTGCATCAGCATTAACAGCATCAATTACTGCACAAACCAATGTTTCTTGTTATGGTACACCAACTGGTTCGGCATCCGTAACTGCTACCGGTGGAACAGCTAGTTATACTTATATTTGGCAAAGTGGCGGAACTACTGCTACAGTATCTTCATTAGTAGTTGGAACACATACTGTAACCGTAACAGATGCAAATTCTTGTACTACAACAGCAACTGCAATAATTACACAACCGGCTTCACCATTAGCTGCAAATATAAATGCTACTAATGTAAATTGTTTTGGTGAAACATCTGGAATTGCCGATTTAATATCTGTAGGAGGTACAATACCTTACAGTTATAATTGGGGCGGTGCAATAACAACAGAAGATAGAAGCGGATTAAGTGCAGGTACTTACACCGTTACAGTAACCGATGCAAATTTCTGCACAGCAACAGCTACAGCAACAATTACACAGCCGGCATCTGCATTATCAGTTTCTTTATCAAAAAACGATGTATTATGTTTTGGAGGAAATACAGGAAGTTCGACCGCTTCAGTATCAGGCGGAACACCCGGATATACTTATGATTGGTCGCCTAATGGATTTACCGGAGATGGAACAACAACATATTCAAATCTCGTAGCAGGTCCATATAATGCAACTGTTACCGATGCAAATGGATGTACAGCAACAGGTTTAGCAATTATTACCCAACCATCATCAGCCCTTTCAGGTACTTCTTCAGTAACAAATGTTAGCTGTTTTGGAATTTCAACAGGTGCTATTGATTTAACACCTTCTGGCGGAACACCCGGCTATACTTATTTATGGAATACTTCTGCAACAACTCAAGATATTTCTAATAAACCTGCCGGTAATTATTCTGTTACTATTACCGATGCAAACAACTGTACTGCAACAGTTATAGCAACTATTACAGAACCAACACTATTAACAGCTACAATATCAGCACAAACCAATGTAAGTTGTAATGGAGGAAATAATGGAAGTGCAACAATAACCCATACAGGAGGTACATTCCCTTATGTTTATTCATGGAATATAGGACAATCAACATCAACAGTAGATAATTTAATTTCAGGTTCTTATATGGTAACAGTAACTGATTTTAATAATTGCTGGGCAAATGCTTCAGTAACAATAACAGAACCGTCAGCCTTAACAACATCAACCACTTATACTGATGCCACTTGTAACGGACAATGTGATGGAACTTCAACAACTACTCCATCAGGAGGTACATTGCCTTATAGCTATTTATGGAACGACTTACAAACAACAGCCTCAGCCACATCATTATGCAGTGGTAGTTTTAATGTAACTGTAACTGATAATAATGAATGTACTGTAACATCATCAGCCACAATAACTGAACCTGTTGCAATGGTATTAACACCTTCATCTATTGATGCAACTTGTGGAAATGCCGATGGTTCAGCCTCAGTATCAGTATCAGGAGGAGTAACACCTTATACATATCTTTGGTCAACAGGTGCATCAATAGATAATATCTCAGCAGTAGCATCTGGTTCATATTCAGTTACAGTAACAGACGCTAATAGCTGTACAAATTCAATAGTAATAAATATAAATGATGCAACTGGTCCAACAGCCTCAATATCTGGACAGACCAATGTATTATGTAATGGAGCAAGTACAGGAGATGCAACAGCTATAGCAACAGGAGGACTAACGCCTTACACATTTTTATGGAGTAATACACAATCAACAATAACCGCAACAGGATTAATAGCAGGAACATATATTGTAACCGTAACAGATGCAAATTTATGCTCATCAACTACAAGCGTAACTATAACAGAACCAATTGTATTAAATGCTGTAATAACAGCACAAACCAATGTAAATTGTAATGGAGGAAACGATGGAAACGCAACAGTAACAGCAACAGGTGGTACTGGAACATATACTTACTTATGGTCAAATGGTCAAACAATAATTACCACTACAGGTTTAAATGCTGGTGTTCATACAGTTACAATTATCGATGCAAATGGATGTCAAAAAACTGTAAATGTTACCATCACCGAACCGGCAATATTAACAGCAACTATTACAGCACAAACCAATGTTTCTTGTTATGGTACTCCAACTGGTTCTGCAACAGTTACAGGAACAGGTGGTACTGTTGGATATACCTATATTTGGCAAAGTGGTGGAACATCATCTACAGTATCATCATTAGTAGTTGGAACACATACTGTAACTGTAACAGATGCAAATTCCTGTACTACAACAGCAACTGCAACTATTACACAACCAACTTCTCCATTAGCAGCAAATATCAGCACTGTAAATGTAAATTGTTTCGGAGGAACATCTGGAATTGCTGATTTAACATCTGTTGGCGGTACAACACCTTACAGTTATAATTGGGGAAGTGGCATAACAACAGAAGATAGATTCGGATTAATTGCAGACACATATTCGGTAACGGTTACAGATGCAAATTTCTGCACAGCAACAGCTTCTGCAACAATTACACAACCTTCGCAATTAACAATTATACCTTACAGCAATAATGCAACTTGTGGTGGAAGTAATGGAACTGCATGGTTACAAGTAAATGGCGGAATATCACCCTATTCGTATTTATGGTCAAATTCTGAAACAACGGATTCTATATCTGGTTTAAGCAGTGGAATTTATAACATAACAGTTACAGATAGTAATGTTTGTCAGCAAACAGCAAATGTAAATATTGGCGATATTTCAGGTCCATCAATTGGACAAACAACATTTCCCGTAACTTGCTTTGGTGGAAACAATGGCGCTGTTGATGTTACTGTTAGCGGTGGAACATTACCATACGCTTTCTTATGGTCAAATGGAGCAACAACAGAAGATATTTCAAATCTTATTATTGGAAATTACGACATAACAATTACAGATAATAACGGCTGTCAGGCTTTTGGAAATAATACTGTTTGGCAACCCACAGAAATAACTACAAATATTTCAGGAACTGAAATTAGTTGTAATGGAATGAATGATGGAGCTGCTGATTTAACTGTATTTGGAGGAAACCTTCCATATACTTTCATTTGGTCAAATTCAGCAACAACTGAAGATTTAAGCGGGCTTTCAACAAATGGTTATTTTGTTACAATTACCGATGCAAATGGATGTACATCAACTTCAAATATCGTTATTACTGAACCAGCATTAATTACATCAAATGATTTTGCAACAATTTGCGAAGGAATCAGTTTTGTTTTTGGAACTCAAACATTAACAAGCTCAGGAGTTTATAATGAAACATTTGCAAGCACATCTGGTTGCGATTCTGTTGTAACTCTGACATTAACAGTTAATCCAGTTTTTGCAACAAATGATGCAGCAACAATTTGCGAAGGAACTAATTTTGTTTTCGGAACTCAAACTTTAAC
>MENC01000288.1 GCA_001768155.1 Bacteroidetes bacterium GWA2_30_7 | reverse complement strand
GGAGAAACTACTCAATCAATAACTGCAACTTTTGGTTTCAATACTGTAACCGTAACTGATTCAAATGGTTGTACAGGCACTGCAAGTGTAGATGTAATTGAAAATGCAAATCCAATACCATCAATTTCTGGAAATTTAAGTTATTGTGCAGGTTCAAATACAACTCTTGATGCTGGTTCATTTAGTTCTTATTTATGGTCAACTAGCGAAACTACCCAAACAATTACAGCTACTGCCGGTCAGTATAACTTAACAATAACTGATGTAAACGGTTGTACTGGTGCAACAAGTGTTATTGTTACAGAAAATGCTATTCCAACTCCTTCAATTACCGGTTCTTTGAGTTATTGTGCAGGTTCAACTACAACGCTTGATGCAGGTTTATATACAACTTATACTTGGTCAAATAGTGAAACTACTCAAACAATTATTGCAACTGTTGGAACATATTCAGTTACAGTTGAAGATGCAATTGGTTGTATTGGTATTTCATCAAATGTTGATGTTATAGAAAATGCTATTCCTATTGCTTCTATTTCAGGAACGAATGTTACTTGTAATTTACAAGCTGATGGAACTGCTGATTTAACTGTTTCTGGTGGAACTACTCCATATAATTATATGTGGAATAATGCTGAAATTACTCAAGATATTAGCGGTTTATCAGCAGGTGATTATAATGTAGTTGTAACAGATGTAAACGGATGTAGTACTTCTGCATCTGTAACTATAAGCGAACCAGATGCAATACTTTTAAGTTCAGTTATTGTTCCTGAAAGTGCAGGAAACGACGGTTCAATTGATATAACTGTTTCTGGAGGAACAACTCCTTACTCTTTTATTTGGGATAATGCTGCTACAACAGAAGATTTAACAGGACTTACTGCTGGATTCTATAATCTAACAGTTACAGATGCAAATAGTTGTACAAAAACTCAAACATTCTTTATTACCAATACATCTTGTACATTAAGTAGCTCAATTTCTTCTACTGATGTTAGTTGCTTTGGTTTAGCTGATGGTTCAGCAGACTTAACAGTATCAGGTGGTACAACACCTTATTCATTTGTATGGTCAAATGATTCAATTACTGAAGATTTAAATGGCTTATCATCTGGGACTTACATTGTTACTATTAGCGATGCCGGTGTTTGTGATTTATTAGACACAGTAATTATTTCTTCTCCTTCTGAAATACAAGTTTCTTCTATTGAAACAAATGTTTCTTGTTATGGTGGAAATGATGGAGCAATAGATTTAACAGTTACTGGCGGAACTACTCCTTATACTTTTATATGGTCTAACGATTCAACTTCTGAAGATTTATCAGCGTTAGTTGCAGGTGTTTATTCTGGAACATTAACAGATGCAAATGGTTGTACCGATAGTGGTTCATCTACTATTACCGAACCTAATGCTATTGTAATAAGTGCTTTAGTAATTCCTGAATCAGTAGGAAATGATGGTTCAATAGATGTTACAGTAACAGGTGGCACTACGCCATATACTTATGCTTGGGATAACTCAGAAACAACTGAAGATTTATCTGGATTATCGGTAGGAACATATAATGTAACTGTAACCGATGCAAATGGTTGTTCAGAGACTGATGTATATATTATTAATAATGTACCTTGTACATTAACAAGTAGTATTTCACAAACTGATGTTAGTTGTTTTGGTTTATCAGATGGTTCAGCCGATTTAACAGTTTCTGGTGGAACTACTCCTTATTCTTACAATTGGTCAACTGCTGAATCAACCGAAGACATTAGTGGATTAGTAGCTGGAAATTATGACGTTACTGTTACTGATAATATTGGATGTACTTCAATAAGTTCAGTTACAATTTTAGCCCCAACAGAACTATTAGCCTCTATTATTGGTTCAGATGTTTCATGTAATGGCGGAAATAATGGTACTGCTGACTTAACAGTTTCAGGCGGAACAACTCCTTACAGTTTTGCATGGAGCAATTCAGCTACAACAGAAGATTTATCTGGTTTGTCAGCATCAGTAAATGATGTTACAGTAACAGATGATAATTTGTGTCAGGTTTCAACATCAGTTACAATTTCAGAACCTACTGCTGCTATAAGTTCTTCAGCAGTATCTACAGATGTTACATGTAATGGTGGAAGCAATGGTTCAATTGACTTAACTATTACAGGTGGAACAACTCCTTATACATTTGCTTGGGATAATGGTGAAACAACTGAAGATTTATCTGGTTTAGTTGCCGGTGTTTATTCAGGAGTTTTGACAGATGCAAATGGATGTACAGATAGCGGTTCAATAATAATTACCGAACCTTCTGCAATTGTAATAAGTGCTGTAGTTGTTCCAGCAACATCAACTGATGGTGCAATAGACGTAACAGTAACCGGAGGAACAACTCCTTATACTTTTGCTTGGGACAATTCAGCCGTTACTGAGGACTTATCAGGATTAGCTACAGGATATTACAATCTTACAGTAACTGACGGAAATGGTTGTACTGCTAATGATGTATTTTATGTTAACGATGTTGCTTGTAATTTAGTTTTTGGTTTTACTGGCACTCAAGTCGCTTGTAATGGTGCAAGTACAGGTTCTGTTACAGTACAAATCATAAGTGGAACATCTCCATTTACATATTTATGGAATGGTGGTGAAACAACTGATGGTTTAACTAATATCTCTGCTGGAGTTTATAGTGTAACTGTAACAGACAACCAAGGTTGTATTGTATTTGGCTCTGAAACTATTACAGAACCTGTTGCAATCAGTTTAAGTGCAACTGTTGATGCTGTAACATGTTTTGGTAATAATAATGGTGCGATAGACTTACAAGTAACAGGTGGTACATCACCATATTATTTTTCTTGGAGTAATTCTGAAACAACCGAAGATATTGATTCTCTTGTTGCAGGTAGTTACGATATTACTGTATATGATGATAATGGTTGTAACACAATTAGTGATTTTTCAGTAGCTGAACCTACAGCAATTAACACATCAGCAGTATCAACTGATGTAACTTGTAATGGTGGAAGCAATGGTTCAATTGACTTAACAGTATCTGGTGGAACAACTCCTTATACTTTTGCTTGGGATAATGGAAGTACAACTGAAGATTTATCAGGTTTAGCCGCCGGTGTTTATTCAGGAGTTTTGACAGATGCAAGCGGATGTACAGATAGCGGTTCAATAACAATTACCGAACCTTCTGCAATTGTAATAAGTGCAGTAGTCGTTCCAGCAACATCAACTGATGGTGCAATAGATGTAACAGTAACTGGTGGAACTACACCATATACTTACGCTTGGGACAATTTAGCCGTTACTGAGGATTTATCTGGTTTAGCATTCGGTTATTACTATCTAACAGTAACTGACGGAAATGGTTGTACTGTTAACGAAGCATTCTATGTTAACGATGCTTCATGTACATTAACTGCAAGTATAGTAGGAACAGATGCAAATTGCTTTGGTTTAGCTGATGGTTAAGCCGACTTAACAGTTTCAGGTGGAACAACTCCTTATACTTACTACTGGACAACAACAGGAACAACAGAAGACATTAGCGGATTAATTGCTGATATTTATGAAGTAACTGTTACCGATGCAGGTTCTTGTGTTGAAATAGTTTCTGTAACTATTAACCAACCAACAGCAATTTCATTAACATTATCATCAACAGATGACCAAGACCAATCTGCAAATGGCGATGGAACAGCAACTGTTATAGCTACCGGTGGAACTTCTCCTTACATATATTTATGGGATGATGCTTTAGCACAAACTACCTCAACAGCTATAGATTTGAATAATGATTTATATAGTGTAACAGTTACCGATAATAATGGTTGTACAGCAACAGACACTATTACTGTTAAACTTTATATTGGAATTAATAATGTAAATAGTTATTTAACAGCATCAATTTACCCAAATCCTGCAAAAGATGTATTAAATATTTCAATAAATACATCTAATTCAGTAAATGTAGAATTTGTAATTTATGATGCAATCGGACAAGTTGTTTATAAAAATAAAGTTTCAACCGTAAATGGAAATAATTTGTTTAATGTTGATTTAAGTAACGAAGCCGATGGTATTTATTTTATTAAATTTAATAATACTGTAAACAATCAATTAATAAGATTTGTAAAATCAGGCAATTAATTAATTAATTCTGTTAATGAATTTATAAAAAGGAGAACAAATGTTCTCCTTTTTTTGTTATTAACATCTTAATATTTATTTTTGACTATTAATAATAAAGAGATTATCTTTAAAAGTTTAAATTGAGATTTATCTGCATTTATGAAGTTTATATTTTTCTTATTATTTATTCTATATCCTGCCCTTATTTTTTCACAAATAAATAAGAATGGGATTCCTTATATAAGGAACTATTCTCCAGATGAATATAAAGCCGTTGAACAAAACTGGAGTATAGTTAAAGACAAAAGGGGAGTAATGTATTTTGGCAGCAATACCGATGGAGTATTGGAATATGATGGTGTAAACTGGAGAAAAATAAAAATATCAAATGGTTCAATTGTAAGGTCTTTGGTAATTGATGAACAAGGGACAGTATTCGTAGGAGCTGTTAGCGAATTTGGTTATTTATCACCAGATATTTCAGGAAATTTACAATATAAATCATTATCTCAAAAGTTAGATTCATCAAAAAGCAAATTTACTAATGTTTGGAAGACATATATATTCAAAAATGAAATTTTATTTTGCACTCCATCAGGTATATATAAGTATAATTATAAAACAGTTGAATTAATCCCCTATTCCGAAAAATATTGTTTTCTCAGTTTTTTAATTAACGATAAGATTTATGTTGGAGATTATGGAAAAGGATTAATGCTCTTAGAAAACGGAACTTTAAAAGTTGTTAACGGAGGCGATTTCTTTGCTTTAAAAAATATAATGTCTATTATTCCAGCCGATGAAAATAAATTATATATCGGAACAGCAAATAACGGCTTATTTATTTTTGATTTAAAAACAGGTTCAGTTTTTAGTGATAGAATTAATTTAATTACAAATGACATTTTTTCAAATGGCATTCTATATCACGGAATTAAGGGCAGAGAAAATAATCAATTATATTCTACACTTTATGATAATGGAATATTAAATATAAATGAACAAGGGAATATTATTAATCAGATTAACGTAAACAATGGACTGATTGATAATATGGTATATAATATATATAATAATAATGAAAACGACCAGTTATGGGCTGCAACAAATAATGGTATTGCAAAAATTGATATTAATTCACCAATTGCTCATTTTGGAGAACTTTCGGGTATAAAAGGCGGTGTTAATGATATTATAAGATTTAATAATATTTTATATGTTGCTACGGGCAATGGAGTTTGTTATTTAAGTTTTGAAAATAATTTGCCAAAATTTGTTCCAATTGAGGGAATAAACACAACATGGAAATTAGCTGAATTTATTAAAAGTAATAACGATACAGTTTTATTAGCTGGAACCTCAGACGGGTTTTTTGAAATATATGCAATAAATCAAATTCGTTCAATTGAGAATAATATTATTAATTTAATCCCACGTGAAAGAAAATATTATGTATATTATCTCTTCCCTTCAAAAATTTATAAAGACAGGATTTATATAGGTGGGAATAAAGAATTAATTTCATTAACAAATAATGAAAATTCATGGAAGGTTGATTTTGAAGTTAAAGAAATTAACGATGAAGTAAGAGGTATTAATGAGCAAAAAGATGGTTTAATATGGGTTTGTTCAGGTGTTTCAGGTGTATCATCTATCAATTTAACTAATAATGAAATCGAGTTAAAAAAATATACCGAAAATGAAGGATTACCAGCATTAACTTCAAATTATTCATTTAATATTGATAATGAAATAATATTTGCTACAAAAAAAGGACTATACACTTTTGATAATAATAAAAACTTTTTTGAGCCATTCAAAAAATTTGGAGATGATTATTCAAACGGAAAAGAAGGTGTTTTCAGATTAGCCCAAAATGCTAATGGAGATATATGGTTACATCTTGAAAATGAATTTGAGATTGAAAAGGGAGTAATCGATTCTAGAAAATGGATTGAAAGAGTCTATAAATCAGGCGATTCTTATAATATTGACAGCATTCCATATAAAGTACTACCAAACTTAACTTACGAAGTAATATATAACGATATAAATAATATTACTTGGTTTGGAAATTCTAAAGGAATTTACAGTTTCGATTCAAAAATTAATAAAAAATATGATATTCCATATAATACATTAATTCGAAAAGTTATAGTAGGAGTTGATTCTATAGCATTTTTGGGAACATATTATAATAAAGAAAATGACTCAAGTTTTATTCCTTCTTTAATTCAACCCGACGATTTAAAGTTATCGTTAGCATATAAAAATAACAATATAACATTTGAGTTTGCAGCTCCTTTTTTTGACAATGAATCTGCAACAGTATATAGTAGTATTTTAGAAGGATACAAAGAAGATTCATGGTCAAAATGGTCGAGCAAGAATGAAAGAATATATACTAACTTAAATGAAGGTGAATATACATTTAAGGTTAAAGCAAAAAATATTTATGGAATAGAAAGCGAAGTAGCAAGTTTTGAATTTACTATACTACCTCCTTGGTATAGAACCATTTGGGCTTATATTTTATATATTATTATTGCAGTAGTTGTAATTTATATTATAATAAAAGTCTATACCCGCCGTCTTGAAATGGAAAAAATCAGACTTGAAGAAATTGTAAAAGAACGCACAGCCGAAGTTGTTAGACAAAAAGATGATATCGAAAAGAAAAATTCAATACTTGAAGTTCAAAAAGTTGAAATTGAACGACAAAAAGACGTTGTAACAGAACAAAAAGACCATATCCAGCATATTCTTACTGAGTTAAAAGATAGTATCCTTTATGCCGAGAGAATACAAAAAGCAATTCTTCCTCATGGAGAATACGTAGAACAAATATTAAAAGACTTCTTCATTTTATTTAAGCCTAAGGATGTTGTTTCTGGAGATTTTTATTTTGCAACTAAAGTTAATTCCTATGTAATATTTGCTGCTGCCGACTGTACAGGCCATGGAGTTCCCGGTGCATTTATGAGTATGATGGGAGTTGCATTTTTAAATGAAATTGTAAATGATGAAACAGTTCAGGAAGCTGGTCAGGCTTTGGATATGCTTCGTGAAAATATTATTAAATCATTACAACAAACCGGAAAACCGGGAGAACAAAAAGACGGAATGGATATTTCATTTTGCGTTTTAGATGAAAAAACAAATATTTTACAATGGGCAGGAGCAAATAATCCAATGTATATTGTTAAAAAGCAAAAAACAGATAGTCGATTAATTGTTAAAAAATCTGAAGAAACAGAAATCATTGAACCTGCAATGAGTGAGTTTGATTGCGATTTATTTGAAATTAAACCAGACAAAATGCCGGTTGCAATTTATGTGAAAATGGATAAATTCACAAACAACGTTATTCATTTAGAAAAAGGTGATTCTGTATATGTATTTACCGATGGTTTTGCTGACCAATTCGGTGGTGAAAAAGGCAAAAAATTTATGTACAAACCATTCAAGAGATTAATTTTAAGTATGCAGGATAAACCAATGCCTGAACAAAGAGTTATCCTTGATAATGCAATAGAAGAGTGGAAAGCTCACACTGACCCAATAATTAATGATTTCTTTGAACAGATTGACGATATTTGTGTTGTAAGCGTAAAAGTTGGTTAAAAGTTCTAACCGTGTTCAGCTATTGAATTTAGCTTATTCAGGTTTATTATAATTGTATTTTTTCCATGAATTTCTATTAGCTTATCCTGCCTGAATTCAGATAAAATTCTAATAACGTTTTCAGTTGTCATATCAATTAATTGAGCAATTTCTTTTCGTGAAAGTGGAAGTTCAAATTCATTGTTTTTATATATTTCATTAGCGAAAAAAAGCAATATATGGGCGATTCTGCCTCTCAGGTGTTTTTTTTGAAGATTGAAAGTGTTATTTATAATATTATCGAAGTTCCGGCTCATCTTCTGCATAATATTTAACGCAAAATTTCCATTTTTACTTATCAATTCTTTAATAAACTTTAAATCAACCGAACATACCGTACTATCTTCAATTGCTGAAATTGAAAAATTATAAGTTTTATCCGAAAAAATAGAAACCAAACTTACAAAATCTAAAGGTTTAGCAATACTAATTATTTGGTCTTTACCATCTTTGCTTAATTTGTAAAGTTTTACCAAGCCACTTTTTAAGTATAAAAAGTCATTAATTTGTGAACCTTCCCTAATAATAACATCGCCTTTTTTATAATTCTTTTCAGTTTTATAACCGCAAACAGAATATATTTCATTACTGCTTAAATCTTCAAAAACAATCGTTCTGAACTCACAAAGAGCGCAATCGCATTTATTCATTTTCAAATCCATAATTAGCAAAAATACAACATGTTCTAAAATATTTTATGATAATTATCATGTTGTAAAAATGAAATTGAATATTTAATCATTGTAATTTTGTATCGAAATATTTAATTATTTACATTATTTAATACAAAGATGCGAAATTTATTGATACTTGGTGCAGGAACAGCCGGAACAATGATGGCTAACAAACTCCGAAAAGAACTTTCTACAGAAGATTGGAACATAACAATTGTTGACCAGTATAAAACACATTATTATCAGCCCGGATTTTTATTTATTCCATTCGGCATTTATAAAAAAGAAGATGTCGTTAAACCAAAAAGCGATTTTTTCCCAATCGGGGTTAATGTTATTTATTCAAAAATTGATAAAATAGTTCCCGAAGAAAATAAAGTACTTTTAGATGAAGGTCAGGTTTTAAAATATGATTATCTGATAATTGCAACAGGAACAAAGACCTCGCCCGAAGAAGTTGAAGGCTTAAAAGGTTCGCAATGGAATAAAAGCGTTTTCGATTTTTATACAATAGAAGGTTCAGTGGCTTTAGCCGAATTTTTCAAATCATGGAAAGGCGGAAAACTTGTAGTAAATGTTGCCGAATTACCTTATAAATGCCCTGTTGCACCACTCGAATTTGTTTTTCTTGCCGATGCTTTTTTTACCGAACGAGGAATGAGAGACAAAGTTGATATTACGCTTGCAACTCCACTTCCCGGAGCATTTACAAAACCTAAAGCAACAAAATTATTAGGAGGTTTATTAGAAGAAAAAAATATAAAAATTATTCCCGATTATAATATATCAAGCCTTGATAATGAGCAAAAAACAATTGTAGATTATGGAGGAACTGTAATTCCATTCGATTGCCTTGTAACTGTTCCTACAAATAAAGGCGACGATATGCTCGAACGTAGCGGAATGGGCGATGACCTTAACTTCGTTCCTACAGATAAAAATACATTGAAAGCCGAAAATTATGATAATATTTTTGTACTCGGCGATGCAAGCAATATTCCTACATCCAAAGCAGGTTCAGTAGCACATTTCGCATCAGAAATTTTAACCGAAAATATTCTTTGTTCAATAGAAGGAAGACCAATGACAGCTAGTTTCGACGGACATGCTAATTGTTATATAGTTACAGGTCACGGAAAAGGAACTTTAATAGATTTCAATTATACAACCGAACCTCTTCCAGGAAATTTTCCAATGCCCGGAATCGGACCATTTGGATTATTAAAAATTACACGAATGAATTATTATGGAAAAATGTTATTCCGCTGGATTTACTGGCATGTTTTATTAAAAGGTAAAGAAATGCCTATTTCGGCAAACATGACAATGGTTGGAAAAAAATTATAATTAAACATACGAAAATGGCAGATTTAGAACTAAAAGAGCAGATAAATAATATTAATACAAAGCTTGATACTGTATTGCAGTATGTTGAACAACAAAGGCTTAAAACTCAACAAATTGAAGATTTAATCCAAGATGTTTCAATAGTAGGAACAGAAGTTTTCAATGCAACTGTCGAAGAAATGGAACATCAAAGCATTGAATTAGATACCGACCAACTCCGTCAAATATTAATAAAGCTGATTAAAAATGTAGGAAATATTAATATGGTTATAAACATGTTAGAGAGTTTGAATGACCTTTCAAAAGATTTAAGTCCTGTGATTAGGGGAATTACATTCGATGTAATTACAAAAATAGATGAATACGAAAAGAAAGGATATTTTGAAATTTTCCAGAATCTTACAAATAATGCTGACAAAATATTCGGAACTATAAAGCTCATAACACAACCATCAGTTTTATCTTCTTTAGAAAAAGTTGCAAAGGTTGCAACTTCATTAAAAATTGACGAAAACATTGACAATAAATCATTTTATAAACTTTACAAAGAAATGAAAAAGCCAGAAGTACGGCAGACTATTTCATTTTCACTAAGACTTTTACAAGAAATAAATAAAGAATTAAAAAAAAATTAATGGTCATTGAACTTGTCGAAATGCCCATTTCAATAAATAAATAATTAAACAATTTAAAAATTAATATTATGGCACAAAAACAATTTTCAGGAGTAACTGTAGATGTTAACGACGAAGGTTATTTTACAAACTCATCGCAATGGACAATTGATATTGCAAAAGCAATTGCAATTGAAGAAGGCATTCAACTTTCAGATAAACACATTGATGTACTAAGTTTTATACGCAAAAGTGTAGCGGGTGGAGCAGCTCTTACAATTCGTTCAATGGGCAAATCAGGAATAGTTGATGTAAAAGAATTTTACGGATTATTTCCGGGAGCACCATTGAAAAAAGCAACAAAAATTGCAGGAGTTCCCAAACCTACAAGTTGTATTTAATTTAATATTTTAAGAATATGGACGAAAACAAACAATATCCTTTAAAAAAGGTTTGCCTAATTTGTGCAAAAGGCTCATTAGAAGATGTATATGCAGCTTTGGTAATGACAAATGGTGCAGTAATGGAAGGTATCGAAGCAAAACTGTTTTTTACTTTTTTTGGATTAGATGCCATTACAAAAAATCGTATGAATTCTTTGAAAACAGGAACCCTTGGAAATCCTGCAATGAGAATGCCTGGTGGTCTGCCTTTTCCTTCATTAATGGGAGTGTTGCCGGGAGTTGAAGCTGGCGTATCGGCTATGATGAGAAATCAGATGGAAAAACTTGATATTCCACCTGTTGATGAATTTATGGAGTTGATAACTGCCGGTGGCGGCGAGATATATGCCTGTAAATTAGCTATGGACATGTTTAAACTTACAAAAGAAGATTTATCAAAACATGTTTCCGGAGTATTAACTATTGGTGATTTTTATGAAAAATGTGGTGGATTAGGAACTCAGATTATTTTTACTTAATAACTGAAATTATTTTCTAATTTAAAAATTAATTGCCACAGATTAACAGATTTAAAACAACCTTTGGTTGTTTTTATCTGTGAAAATTCTAAATAATTGAATATTCTTAATCTGTGAATCTGTGGCATTATTTTGTGTTTTAGCACTTTAATAGACTGATTCGTAACAATAAATTTAATTTTAATTAATTAGCCGATACTATCTGGTGTCGGCTTTTTTATTATATTCATCAATAAAACCAGGTATTTCAGCAAATTTTAATTCATTAATCTGAATATTTAACCAACTTCCCTGCTTGTCTTTTAGAAGTTCTAATAAATCAATAGGATTTTTAATTTTTTCTGAAAAAGTCTTCTTATTGATTATTGTAATAC
>MENC01000287.1:16418-24849 GCA_001768155.1 Bacteroidetes bacterium GWA2_30_7 | reverse complement strand
ATTTTAATTGGCGACACAGCACAGCTTCCACCTGTTGGATTGGCTACCAGCCCTGCTCTTGATGCCGAAGTACTAAAATCTTATTTAAAACAAGTTGTCGAAGTTCAACTTACAGATATTGTCAGACAAACACTTGAATCTGGAATTTTGTCGAATGCAACTAACATCAGAAGAGCTATTTCGCAAGAAAGGCTTGAAGGGAAATTATTAAACATCGGCGAATTTAACGACATAAAATTTATAAACGGAACCGAGCTAATAGAAACGCTATCATCTATTTACGACAAATACGGAACCGACAGTTCAATAGTTATATGCAGAAGCAATAAACAAACAAATAATTACAATAAAGGAATACGTTCAAAAGTATTGTATTACGAGGAAGAGCTTGTTGTAGGCGATTATTTAATGGTTGTGAAAAACAATTATTTTTGGTCAGAGAAATATCAAACCGAAAAAAATGGATTAAGTTTTATTGCAAATGGCGATATTTTCCGCTTAAAACGAATTAAAAAATTTGAAGAACTTTATGGTTTTCGTTTTGCCGATGTAACAATCGAATTATTAGACTATAACGAATTTGAACTTGATTTAAAAATAATGCTCGACACACTAAATTCAGAAACTGCTTCGTTAAATGCTGACGATAACAAAAAATTATTTTATACAATTCTTGAAGATTATGTCGATATAAAACCAAAGAAAAAACAATACGAACAAGTGAAAGCCAATCCATATTTTAATGCCCTGCAAGTAAAATTTTCTTATGCTGTTACCTGCCATAAAGCACAGGGTGGGCAATGGAAAAATGTATTTATCGACCATGGATTTATTAAGCCTGAATCGTTAAATGATATAGAATTTTTACGTTGGCTTTATACTGCCTTTACACGTCCACAAGAAAAATTATATTTGGTAAATTTTAATCCGATATTTTTTCAATGAAACTTATAAAAATATTACCACATAGACACATTAGAAACATAGAAAAACACATAGATAAAAAATATAAGAATCTACGTGAAACCTATGTAACTATGTTACTATGTGGTTCAAATATGATTATAAAAAATTGCTGACTAATACTTTTTAATTTTGACTTTAAAAATAAATTATATGATAACACAAATTAAAAACTTATCTGCTAACATCGACAATAACTTTTTTTTGATTGCCGGACCTTGTATTATTGAAGATGAAAAAACAACATTTGTAATTGCTGAAACTCTTAAGAAAATTACAACAAAGCTAAATATTCCCTTTATTTTTAAAGCATCGTATAAAAAAGCCAATCGTACAAAAATTGCCTCATTTTCAGGCATTGGCAATAATGAAGCGTTAGTAATATTAAATAAAATTAAAACTAAACTTAAACTTCCGATTTTAACTGATATTCATACTTCCGAAGAAGCTGAATTTGCAGCAGAATATGCTGATATTTTGCAAATTCCGGCTTTTCTTTGCCGACAGACAGACCTCTTAATAAGTGCAGGAAAAACAGGCAAAATTATAAATATCAAAAAAGGGCAATTTCTTTCAGCAGCTTCAATGAAATTTGCTGCCGAAAAAGTATTTTCTACAGGGAATAAAAATGTAATGCTAACAGAGCGTGGCAGCATGTTTGGGTACAACGACTTAGTTGTTGATTATAGAAATATTTATGAAATGAAAAAAACAGGTTTGCCAGTTATTTTAGACATCACACATTCGCTACAGCAACCAAATCAAAGCGAAGGCGTTACAGGCGGGAAACCCGAATTAATTGAAACCATTGCAAAAGCTGGAATAGCTGTTGGATGCGATGGAATTTTTCTTGAAACACATCCCGAACCTATTAAATCAAAATCAGATGGTGAGAATATGTTAAGGCTTGATAAAGTAGAAGAATTGCTTACTAAATTGGTTAAAATTAGAAAGACAATAAATAATCTCAATTAATCAAGCCAAAACATACATCTTTTTTGAAATCATTAATTTATCTGATGTCGAACAATTGTTTTTAATTTTTCAGGAGAATTTCGCCTTGGGTCGTTTAAGTACGTTTCGTGGTGTTTTCCACAAACAGTTAAGTTATTTTTTTTCACAAAATCGTTTAATTGCAAAATTGTTTTTTCAACTTCATTGTAGGGTCCAATGTGCATAATCTTAGCACATTTGTGTGCTTTAATTTTTTCAATTCTATATAAATCAAGCGATTTATTAGTTTTTTTCTTTTTTATCTCAGTTATAGCTTTTTTAATCAACTTATCATCAATATAATCTGCAATAATCATCATAATTGACCATTGCCATTTATCAGGTTGTTTTGAGTCAAATTCAACATTATCCATCCACCATAACGATTCAAAAGGCGGAACAACATAATCGAAATATCCTTTTGGTTTTTCTTTATCAAACTTCAACATAAATTTTAAAGTATAAACAATGCTGTACATTGCCTCAATTTTTTCTTGAAATTCGATACTGGTATTTGGGTCGCCTTTACCATCAAAAACGATGTATCTCAATTCTGGCACATCAATAATTTCTGCCTTTTTTTCAGAAGCACTATAAAGTGCTTTGTACATTTTTTTAAAATCTATCTTTTCCATTTTTATTTTATAATTAGTTAAACTACAGGAATATAAATTTCGGTTTTCAAATTCTGTGGTTTTGTTTTTTTAGGTTCGTTTAAATACACTTCAAAACATGGTAGGTTTCTTAGCTCAAATCCGCTTGTCGGAAGCCATTGCTTATAAATTGCATTATAGGTTTGCTGAAAATTTTCATAAGCACCTTTATGCAAAAAAATTGCATATTTTCCACCTTCAATTTCTTTTACTCCTATTTCGCCTTCAGGCTTAACTTCTTTTGAAATACTTATACAAGCATCGTAACGCAATTTTTCTGAATCGGTAATTTCTGGGTCATCGTGGCTAATGCCAATAAATTCGTTTTTCCAGCCAAATAATCTTTTCTTTTGTGCAAATTCACATACTTTGTTCCAAGCATTTGCAGTCCCTTCTCCTTTATAATCGCCAATTGACTGAGTAAAAATTATTTTTTTAGATTTTAGAGTTTTAATCGAAGGTTTTAAAACTACATTTTCAGTTGTTGTTTTCATATTTAAATAATTTATTTGATTTTGATTAAAATGCTTTTCTTTAAATTCGGAAGGCGGACATCCAAATCTTTTTTGAAACGCTTTATTAAACGATGAAGGAATGTCGTATCCAACTTTTAAGGCAATTTCGTTTATCTGAAAGTTTGCATGCAGGATTAACGAAGCTGCCGTTTCCATTCTAATTCTGACAATATACGAACCAAGCGATTCGTTTAAATAAGCTCTGATTATTCGATGAAAATGAAATGGAGAAAAAAATGAAATTTCTGATAAGTAATTTAAGTCTAACTCTTCGTCTAAATGACTGTTAATGTATGAAATTACTTTATTAATTCTTTCGTAATAACTATTTAAAGTATCTTGTTTATTCATTTTATTTTATGTTTGATTTTGCAAATATAAAATGACAACAATTATTTTAATTTTCCAATCTTGCTAATATTTATTTTGCAAAATTTTTATTAAGGAATATTTTAAAAATAACGTATAACAGTTTTGGTATAAATGAATAATTCTAATTTGGAAGAAATTTATTGAACTTAACAGGTTTTAATTTCAAAAATTCTACAGATGCTTTTTCCCTGTAATATATATTTTTTCATTTATACGAACATCAACAGAAAATCCGATTTTCGTTGTCGCTTTTTCAGCAAGTTCTTTGACAATTTCATAGCAATTAAACTTTCTGGATTGATTTAAAATATGAATATTTAAGTTACTTATTTAGAGTGTTTGAATTATTTTGTTAAATTCTGAAATTATATTTTCAAATTTTTTTTTACTTTTACAATGGCTCTCTAAAATTAAATATATGAAAACAATTGGACTTTTAGGTGGTGTTAGTTGGCACTCAACAATTGAGTACTACAAAAACATTAATAAGTTAGTAAATAAAAAGCTTGGAGGTAAAAACTCGGCACAATGTATTATATATTCAGTTAATTTTAATGATATAACATCAAATGCTTATAAAGGTAATTTTAAAGCAATAGAAGAACTTATTACAAATGCTTGTATTAAGCTCGAACAAAGCGGTGCCGATTGTATTGGTTTATGTGCAAATACAATTCATAGGTTTGCCGAAGAAGTAACGCATAAAATTGCTATTCCAATAATTCATATTGCTGATGAAACAGGTAAAGTATTACAAAAGCAAAATATTTCGATGGCTGGGCTTCTTGGTACAAAACTTACAATGGAAGATGAATTTTATTGTAATAAATTACGAAATTATGGAGTTGAACCAATGATTCCCGATGAAGAAGATAGAAAATATATTCATAATGTTATACTTGAAGAGTTAACTCAAGGAATATTTAAAACCGAAACTGAAAAAAGGGTTTTAAGCATTATTGATAAACTTCAAAAATGTGGTGCAGGTGGTGTAATACTTGGTTGTACTGAAATTCCTTTATTAATATCACAGTCTAATTCATCAATACCATTTTTCGATACAACAATAATTCATTCTAAGGCGTTAGTTGATTTTGCATTAAAATAAAAATTACGAATTATTTTTTATCGTTAGAATTTTTATAACTAAAACATTCTTTGTATTTTCAGTTATTCTAAAGCGATTATCGGTTCTCATTCCTGTTATCCAAATTATATCTTTGCCGTTACATAAAAGCCATGCGTTTTCTTTATCAATAAGTGAGAGTTTTTTGTCAGTAAAGAAGTCGCTGATTTTTTTTAAACCACTCATTCCAAATGGAATAAAATAATCGCCATGATTCCATTTTCGTAATATTAATGGAAAGATAATTTTATCGGCATCAAAATATGCAATTGAGGCAGATTTATCAAATTGAAAATCTGAATTATAATCAAAAATTTCAAATTTTAATTTAATTGGTAAACCTTCAGTTTCTGAATCAAAATCAATATAAAAAAGTTGATTATTTTCTTTCGGAATTTCTGTAATTATAAGTTTTTCGCGGTCTTTAATAATTCTATGTGTTTGAGAATAAAACGATTTCCCTGATATTCCTTTAAGCGATTCTATAATTTCGTTAACAACCTCAATTTTGAAATTGTAACCTTTTATAAGTTCAAATAAAATTGTAGTTATAGGTTTTTGTAATAAAAGTTTATAAATGTCAATTTCAATCAAATTATTGGAATATGTAAATAATTCATTTTTAAGTTTTTCGATATAATTTTCGTAAACTTCATAAATTCCTTCAAACCTCTCGATATTTCCTATTATATTATTTGAAAATGCAGGAAAAGAAGTTTTAAATTGTGGAATTATTATGTTTCTGAGGTTATTTCTTAGATAATGATTATCCCTATTGCTCGAATCGGTTCGATATTCAATATTTTTTTCGCTACAATAATTTACAAGCATTTCACGACTTGCAAAAAGCAGTGGGCGAATAATATTATCGTTTTTTGGTTTAATACCTGTAAGTCCCTTTAATCCAGTTCCACGCGAGATATTCAGCAGAAAAGTTTCAACATTATCGTCGCTATTATGGGCAATTGCGATAAATTTTGCATTTAGTTCATTCTGAAGTTTATTAAACCATTCGTAACGAAGTTCGCGGGCAGCCATTTGAATTGAAATACCATTTTCAGTTGCATAACTTTGAGTATCAAATCGTATCGTATAAAATGGAATATTGTTTTTTTCTGCTAAATTTTTCACAAATGTTTCATCTTCATCAGATTCAGTGCCTCGAAGCGAAAAATTACAATGTGCAACAATTAAGTTTTTATAATCATTCTCCAAAAATAAATAAAACATTGAAACTGAGTCAATTCCTCCACTGATGGCAAGAATTATTTTGTCTTCGGGTTGACAAAGATTGTTATGATTTATGTAGTTATTAAAATGATTAATCATTATTTTTTCAAAATGCTATAAAATTAAGCATGTTCGACTAAAAATCAAATTTATTATAAGAGGTTACTCCGAAAAGTCTTATTTTGCCACCAAAGCACTAAAACACAAGATTTCCACCAAATGTATTTATCTGACATTCTAGTCTTTATGTATTTTGGTATTTTGGTGATTTTGTGGTTATTTTTCTTTTCTTGACTTTTGGAATAGGCTTTTATAAGAAGGTTGATACAAATTTACATTTACCAAAATTTGCAGATTCTATACTATGTCGCTGTTTATCAGTCAGGTGAAAACACCTGACTGATGCACGTTGCCTCTTGCAGGTGTTTTCACCTGCAAGCACTTACAACTTATTATTGCTGATTTAAGGATTTAATCAAAACTAATATGTTATTGAAAACAAATTAAAAAAGGATTAGGTTATTATTAAAAAGGATTTTATTAATAAAGTAGCTGATAGTCATTTATTTTACGAAGATTATAAAATATGTGTAAATAAATTAGCTAAGTAAAACACTTATCAGTATAAGTATAATGCTTATTTGAAATTAGTTGTAAGTCTATTGTAATAGTCGCTATAAACCTGAATTTTTGATTTTTATAAATAAATATTAATTAATTTAAAAATGAAATTTAAAACTTTATTAATATGTTGCTTCATAATAGCTAATCTTGCACATGCACAAGAAAGTAGCGATAGCACAAAATCGAAATGGAAAGTAAATGTTGCTGCCGATTTAATGAGCAGATATATTTGGAGAGGTTTGGATTATGGAGCTTCGCCAAACATTCAGCCTACATTAGCTTTAAGAAAAGGAAATTTTGAAGTTGGATACTGGGGTGCAATAAGTATTCTTGGAACATATTCAGAAGTTGACCTTTATGCAAAATACAGTTATAAAAATTTTTCTGCAATCGTAACAGATTATTTTTTTCCAATTGATGGAGTTCCTACGAATAATTATCAAAAATATTTTAATTACAATTCAGATAATACTAATCATTTGGCTGAAGTTGTATTACAATATAAGGGAGGTGAGAAATTTCCTCTTAGCTTGCTTGCCGGAACAATAGTATATGGAAATGATAAAGATTCTTTATATAACAATCGGTATTCTACTTATTTAGAAGCAGGTTACTCTTTTAAATTTTCGGAAAATAATGTTGATATGTTTGTTGGTTTAACGCCTCATGAAGGACTTTATGGAAGCGATTTGAGAATAGTAAATATTGGAATTACCGGCTATCGTAATATCGAAATTACTGATAAATTCAGTTTGCCTGTAAAAGCTTCAATAATTATTAACCCCCACGTAGATAATATTTATTTTGCATTTGGAATTACTTTTTAATAATTAATAATAGGAGATTTTTTTATGATTGAAACTGGTTCAACTGGATTTATGCTTTTGGCGTGTAGTCTTGTAATGTTAATGACTCCGGCTCTAGCGTTTTTTTATGGTGGTTTGGCAACGAAAAGGAATATTTTGGGAATTATGATTCAAAGTTTTGTTTCGTTAGGATGGACAACCGTGCTTTGGTTTATTTTTGGTTATTCGTTATGTTTTAGTGGAGGCGAAGGTGGAATTATTGGAAATCTGGATAAGGCATTTCTTAATGGCGTAACAATGAAATCAATGTATGCCGGAAATAATGTTATTCCAGAATATGCTTTTTTTGCTTATCAAATGATGTTTGCAATTATCACTCCTGCACTTATTACCGGAGCTTTTGTTAATAGAGTAACTTTTAAATCGTATATGATATTTCTAACAATGTGGCAAATAATGGTTTACTATCCATTTGTACACATGGTTTGGGGCGGTGGATTTTTAGCAGAATGGGGTGTTTTAGATTTTGCAGGTGGAATTGTTGTACATGCAACTGCCGGATTTGCAGCTTTAGCTTCAGTTTTTTATGTTGGTGCAAGGGTTGATAAGTTTTCGCAACCAAATAGTATTCCATTAGTTGCAATTGGGAGCGGTTTATTATGGTTTGGCTGGTATGGATTTAATGCAGGAAGCGAATTAAAAGTAGATGAAGTTACAACTTTAGCGTTTGTAAATACAGATATTGCAGCTTCATTTGCAACAATGGCTTGGCTTATAATAGAATGGAGCAGAGAGCGAAAACCAAAATTTGTTGGCTTATTAACAGGCTCTATTGCAGGACTTGCAACTATTACACCATGTGCCGGTTTTGTCCCAGTTTGGGCATCACCAATAATTGGTACTATTGCCGGAATTGTTTGCTATTTGGCTGTTCAGTTTAAAAATAAAATGAAATGGGACGATGCACTTGATGTATGGGGAGTACACGGAATAGGCGGATTTATCGGAACTATTTTGCTTGGTGTTTTTGCATCGTCAAGTGTAAATTCAATGGTAACAACTAATGGTCTTGCATTTGGCGAAACTTCGTTTTTCTGGAAAGAAGTAGTTGCAGTTTTATTCGCTTCTGCTTATGGTTTTATTTTTACT
>MENC01000287.1:3536-16353 GCA_001768155.1 Bacteroidetes bacterium GWA2_30_7 | reverse complement strand
TTTTTATTTTTTAAATTTCAATTATTTTATTTTTTATTGCATATTTTACTAAATCAACAACCGATTTAATTTCTAACTTCAACATTATATTGTTTTTGTGAGTTTCAACAGTTCTGATGCTAATAAAAAGTTTTTCAGCAATTTCAGGGTTTGTATTTCCATCTAAAATCAGTTTTAAGACCTCAAATTCTCTGCTTGTAAGATTTTCAATATTTGAACCAGTGGTATCGCTTCCTTTTTTGGCATTTTTAATATAACTTTTTAGCATAATATTTGAAATATCGCTGCTAAAATATTCGCTACCTGCTTTAATTTGGCAAATTGCCTCAAGCAATTCTTTACGAGTTGTATTTTTTGGTAAATATCCTTTTACTCCAGCTTTTAAAGCATTAAAAATAAAATCTTCGTTAGTAAACATCGAAAGTATAAGAAGTTTTATTTCGGGCTTTTCTGCTTTTAATATTTTTGCAATTTCAATCCCCGACATTTTAGGCAATGAAATATCAAGGATTATTATGTCGGGAGTTATTGTTTTTAGCATTTCAAAAAGCTGATAACCATCAGATGCTTCGCCAACTATAGAAATATAACTGCTGTCGCTTAATAATGATTTTATGCCATCTCTCACAATCAAATGGTCATCGACAAGTATAATTTTAATTTTATCCATTTTGTTAAATTATTGAGTACACCCCGAAAAGTAATTATTTATAAAAATGCCACACTTAGACTTCGCTCAGTGCATCGCAAAGACACAAAGATGCTAAGATATACAAAGTTTTAAAAAACAACAGATTATAATTATTAAAACTTTGTGTCTTTGCGTCTTTGTGGCAAAATAATGACTTATTGGAGGGGACTCATTATTGGAATTGTAATAATAATTTTTGTTCCTGAACTTTTATCCGAAAATAAATTAAATGTACCGTTCATCAAAATAGTTCTTTCTTTTATATTTGGGAGTCCACTTCCCGAAATTTCTGTAATAGAGTTAATATCAAATCCTTGTCCGTTATCGGTTATTGTTAATGTTAAAATTTCGTTTTCATAATTCAAATCAACATTTAATTCAGAAGCTCCTGAATGTTTTACAGAGTTATTTATACATTCCTGTACAATTCTGAACAAATAATTTTGAATTAAATCAGCTAATTGAGGAATTGTATTAAAGTTAAATTGAATGTTAATTCCAGAATTATCGGAGTATTCGCTACAAATATTGCGAATAGCTTTTATTACACCAAAGTTTTTTAAAACAGCAGGCATTAAATTGTCCGACATGCTTTTAACATCGTCGATTGTTGAATTTACCAAATCATTTATTTTATTGATTTTAGTCTGATTATTTAATTCGTCGCAAAGTTTAATATTTTCGATTTGAAGTTTTATAGCTATTAGCGATTGTCCAAGCCCATCGTGCAGTTCTCTCGAAAGTCGTTGGCGTTCTAATTCCTGTCCGTCGATAATTGCCCGCAGTCGCATTAATTTTTCTTTTTCAAGTTCATCTGTTTTCTGTTTTAGCCTGATTGACATGTTGTTAAATGACTCGGTTAAAACACCAATTTCGTCATTTGATTTAATTTTCAGTTCAAGATTAAAATCACCTTCGCCAACTTTATTAATTGCATTTGTGAGATTAATTATTGGTTTTGTAATTCGTTTTGAAAGATAATATGCAATGTACAAAATAAGAATAAAAATTATAACGCTTAGGAATATTATTTTGTTGCGGATTTTATAAACTGGTTTCATAGCCTCGCTGTAATCCATTTCTGCAATAACAATCCAGTTAAGATTTTTAATATTAAGATGGTCGAAAGTGCTTATTACTTTAATGTTACGATAGTCGTTAATAATATTTGTTTCGGGTTGATTACTAAAAGCATTTGTAACGGCTTCTGTTTCAACTTTAATTTTATTTATAGAGTTTTTAATAAACCTTGATTGACTTCTCATATAATAATCATTTCCAACAAGATAAATTTCGCCGGTATTGCCAAGACCATATAAAGGATTTTCTTCTAACATAATTGAATTTATTGTTTCGGAAGAAATTTCAAAAAACAAATATCCATTTTTAGAATTGAAAAATTTTGATTCAGCACATATTACGAAAAAAGGATTTGAACTATTGTTATTAGTGTAATAATCAGTAGTTAAAATGTCATTAATTTTGATAAATTCCTGAATTATTTCGTTTTGATAGCTTTGAATATTTCCTCTTTTTATAAAACCTGTGTGCAGTTCGTTGTTAATGTCCATTTCGTAAATGCTTGAATCATGGCTTACAAAATAAACTCTGTGATAATATTTATTATTTCTTAGCAAATTATAAAATGAATTTCCAAAATCTAAAGTATCTGATAATGAATTAGTATGAAGGCTTGATTTAGAGGCTGACAGCACTTCAATTTCTTTAATGCGGTCGGCAAAAAAACTTTCGATTCTAATTTTTTTCTCGGTTTTTACTGATATTAATTGGTCGTAAGTTCTCGAAAAAATTGCCGATTGAGTGCTGTAATAAGAATATGTAAGCAAAATTGCAGTAATCGAAAAACCGACTAATGTGAAGTATAAAATTAACCTTTCGCTTAGTGAAATAAATCTTGCCATGTTATTAAAATCACTAATGCATTAGTTTTTTATATTATTTTGATATTTTAACTGTTTGATATTTTGAGAAATATGCGTCAATTTCAGGTCTTAGTTCTATGCTAATTTTTTCAAAATGGACTAATAATAAATATTCTTAAACTTTGTAAAATGAATAATCATTAGACATTTCATAAACCTATATTATATTTTAATTCTTTTAAATTTAATTCAGCAGAATAAAGGTCTCCAATTAAATCATTAGCAATGAATTTATAGCGTTCTTCATATTCGGAAAAAGAATTCATTACTTGAGAGTATTTTTTCCTGTCATTGGAAATTACATAAAACGCTACATTTTTATAATCCATTAATGTTGCCATTCTTCCTACTCCAGACCAAACTCCTGTTGATAATTCAACTTCAAAAGCATATTCAGGAATAAAATTATTTCCACGATTTTTAAACCAAATCACATCAATTTGTCGCAGTAAATTGTAATCTGAAAATTGTAATACTGGACAAGTTTGAAGTGTTGAAATTTCTTCTAATTTTCTTTCATTAAATTTTTTTGATTTATCGGGGCAAAACGTTTGATAACCTCTAATATTTCCAATTTCAAGTAACCGTCCTTGCAAAACTGAATGCAAACTTTCCTCAACTGATTTTGGTTTTTCATTTTCAAAAATTGGAGGTGATAAAAGCAAATTCCAATTATTTATAAAATTTTTACAATCAAGACGATTCCCTCTTCCTGCTAAAACAATATTGAAGTCTTTGTCAATATTAATTTTATACTCTCCATTCCTATCATGGCTAATTTGATGTAATTCTTTGAATAAAAGTTTTGCAGGAATTATTATAGTTTTTTCAATTGAACCACAAATAAATGCTATAAATGGATTTTCAAGATTTGCAATTTCTTCGATGGTAATATAGTTAATTCCAAAGAAATATCTTCTGTTGCCATCTGAAGAAGCTCGAACTAAAACGTTTGCTTCCCCAATGCGGTATGTTCTTGATTTCAATACTTTTATTAATTCCACACTTGCTTGAAATTCCTTTGCTTTTTCAAGAAACCCAAAAGAAAGTTTATCGGAATTTGATAAAGGTTTATTCATTTTAAAATACTGTTTTAAATTTCTTCAATTTCAAAAGCGTTATTAGTGATTGGTTTAATTTTTTCAATTTTAAAATTGTATTGTTTTTGTTCTTGATTTGTTGAAACATCAATACCATAAGAAATAAAAAATTCTGAACATTCTTTTGCTTCTTTTTCATTTTTTGCATTGATTTCTATAATATAATCTCTTGTAAGGGCGACTTTAAATTTTTTCATATTTCAAAAAATTTAGTTTATTCTATTTTAATATTCCAATTGCATGAATGCCTAATTCACAGGCTTGTACCATTGTTGTTCCGCTACCAGAAAAAGGGTCTAAAACAATGTCGCCTTTTTTGAAATAAACTTCTTTTTTAAATTTATCGGTATGCTCGTCTAAAAAATATTCGACTAATTGAGGAATGAATTTCCCTTTGTAAGGGTGCAGCCTGTGGACATGTTTTGTAGTTTCGGCTTCTTTATATTGTTCAAAAGATAAAGCCCAGTTTAGGTCTTCGCCAAGTTGGTCTTTCCATGCATCTTGCTTCGATTTTTTTTGTTCAGCATAATATTCAACAAGTTCCTGTTTTACAATTTGAGTTGAACCATTTTCGCCTATTTTCTTAATTCTTCCGTATTGTATTAAATATGAGATATTTGAAGAAGTAACGTTTTTCTCCAAATATTCACTTGCCCACTGGTTTGCTTCTTTTATTGTAAGTAATTCTGCCATTAAATGTATATAAAATTGAGATATTACAAATTTAATAAATTAGACTTCAATTTTCATCTAAACTTATTAACACTAAAAAATTTAACATAAACAATGATTAAGAATAAACTGTAACAACAATTTTTCGTTTTCCAGCATGTCGTCTAAATTCGCAAAGATAAATTCCTTGCCATGTACCAAGATTTAATTTATTATTTGAAATCGGAATTGAAACAGATTGTCCAATCAAAGATGCTTTAATATGAGCAGGCATATCGTCGCTACCCTCTGAAGTGTGTTCAAAATAGGGTAAATTTTCGGGAACTAATTTATTAAAGAAATTTTCCATGTCAACTCTAACGGTATAATCTGCATTTTCATTGATTGAAATTGCTGCCGAAGTATGCTTGATAAATAAATTTAACAAACCAATCTCTGGCAATTTAGGCAAATTCTGCAAAATCTCATTTGTAATAAGATGAAATCCTTTTGCAAAATTTGATAACAAAAATTCCGTTTGAACAATCATAAATTATTGAAATTTATTTTACAATTTTCTAATTTTAATTCATTTACCATTTCAGATATAATTCTTTGATTTCCAGAATTAAAAAAGTTATAGTAAACATTATTATTCGAAATGTTTAACAAACCGTTACAAGCTAATAAATCCATTAATCGTTTTGCCACAGGAAGTGATGGGTCAATAATATTAATTGAACCATCAGCAGATATCAATATTTACTTCATCGCTTATTTTAATTGTATTTACTTGTCCGGTTTTATCTTTAAATGCAACATAAGCAATATTGTACTTTGGATCAAATGATATTTTCATAATATAAATTTAAAAACACTTTACTTCAACAACCCCGTCTCCTCATTAAACTGCTCAATCATTTCGTCCCAAACTTTTGGTTGATTGAAAAGATTTTGCCATAAATCGTGGTCGTACCAAAGCTGGTTAAGGTCTTCAACCTCTTTTGCTTGCTGCTCAACCCATGTGAAATATTTTAAATTATGAATTGCTTTTTGGTCTTGATAATTTAATTCTCGCATGTTATCAGTTACTTGACCTAAAATACATTTTTCGTAATCTTTAATTGCCTGTATATCGTTATATTTTCCTTTTTCGTGAGTTAATTCTTCAAGTCGAGAACCATACATTACTGCAGAATCGGTTGCAACTGTGAAAATTACATCATCAGAAGTCATTTCAAAATATTTGGCAGTTTTAATTGCCGATAACATATTTCCAACTCCTGAAATTCCCAATAATTCGAGTTTTGAAATAATTTCATTGCTTACTCCGTTAGCTTTTAACAATTTATGACCATCAGGCTCATTAAATAAACGGAAAATTCGCATACAATCTTCATCGTCAATTGCTGTAACTGCATTTGTATTTTTAACATTATGAACCCAAGGAATATGCTTATCGCCAATACCTTCGATACGGTGTCCGCCAAAACCATTTCGTAAAATTGTTGGACATTGCAATGCTTCAGAAGCTACAACTTTAACGTGAGGGAATTTTGTTCTTAAATAATCTCCGGCAGAAATAGTTCCGGCAGAACCTGTTGCAGAAATATATGCTGAAAATCGGCTGTTTTTTCCTTTAATTTTTTCAAAAGCTTCTTCAATAGCATAACCTGTAACATTATAATGCCAAGCTGAATTTCCAAATTCATCGAATTGATTAAAAATAACGCAGTCTTTTCTATTTCTGCGAATATCCCAACATGCATCGTAAATTTCTTTAACATTTGATTCACAGCCTTTTGTGGCAATTACTTCTGCTCCAATTTCTTTAAGCCAATCGAATCTTTCTTTACTCATTTCTTCTGGTAAAATTGCAACTGCTGTAACTCCCATAATTGAAGAATCGAAAGCACCTCCACGACAATAATTTCCGGTTGATGGCCAAACAGCTTTATGATATGTTGGGTCGAACTGACCTGTAATAATTCGTGGAACTAAGCAACCATAAGCAGCTCCAACTTTGTGAGCACCAGTTGGAAACCATTTCCCGATTATCAGAACTATTCGTGCATCAACTCCTGTAATTTCTTTTGGAAGTTCCAGGTAATTAACATCTCCGTATTGTCCGCCTTTTTCTTTTGGCTCGTTTTTCCAAGAAATTCTGAACAAATTCATTGGATTAAGTTCCCAAAGTCCAATATTTTTCAACTTGTCTTTAACTTTTCCCGGAATTAAATCGGGGTTTTGCATTTGTTTAAATGTAGGTAAAATAATACCTCTTTCCTTAAATCGTTCTACTGCTTTTTTTCGAACTTCAGGATTTGTTACTTTGTTAATTAGTTCTATCATAATGTTTTATTTATTTTTAGCTTTAAACAATTTGTATATGTTATATAAACAAGTTAAAGAATTTATAAAAAATTTAACACACAGTTAATTTTTCTTTAATAAAAATTTGTTTTAAAGTTGAATCTGATGTTTTATATTTTTGTATTTTATTGCGTTTCAATACTGCACAAGCTAATTGAATTGCGTCTAATGTGCGTAAACCATCTTGCCCATAAGTTTTTATCAATTCTTTAGCTGCCGAAATGGTTTCTTTATCAATAGAAATCCAAAGGAAGTTGTTATAATCATTTTCAAAATGTGTAATCATTTCCTTGGCTTTTACTTCAATAAATTCTTTGGTACGAACTTTTTTCCAAACAGCCGAATTAAATTCAATTTTGGCAAGTTCTGAAAGGTAGATATTTTCTACTTCTTGTGATAAAAGTTTTAATATTTCATCTGTATCTTGTTCTCTATGATATACTTTTAGCAAAGATGAAGTATCTAAAAAAATATTCATCAGTCATTTCTCCTTTCTTCGATTAATGCATCACTAAACGAACAATTATATTCTTTAGTTGCTTCAATACTTTTTTGAAACGAAAATTTATTCAAATCAAGTCCTTTACTTTTTGGGTCGGTTTTATTTAGCAACATTTTTTCTAATATCAGTTCATATTCTGTAAATTCATCGTCAATGAAAGTAACGATTACTCTCATGGTTTTATTTATTGGTAACCTGCGTTCCAATACTACTTTGCCATTTTTGTAAATGCCACTGATTGCTATCATAAGTCAGGAATAAAGTTATATAACAAAATTACAAATAATAATTCATTTTTATTTTTATTTTTCAGATATTTTCTTTAATACTAAAAAAACCAGATTTTACCTAATAAATCTCGTATAAAACTTCGGCTCCATCCAACAATATTTTCATTTCTGCAACTTTTGTAAAATATTCAATATTAGTAATATCGGTGGCAAAATTTACATTCAATAATTTAAAATCATTAAGAGAAAATTCAGCTTTCACATTTTTAGTTTCGTAAATATAATTTCCATTTTGCAAAGTAAGTGTTTTTATTCCATCATTATCTTTATAATGAATTGTTTTAGAACTATCTGATTTTGAAATAAAATAACCTGATGGAGCTTCTTCAAAACTTTTAGAAGTAAGATAAAACTTTGGTTTATTGCGATATGGTGAACCATTTGTCGGACAAAATGTTGTACAATTTCCACATTCGTTGCAAAAATCTGAAATATTAATTATTTGATATTGCTGATCAATATTGAAAATTTTATCTTGTTTAATTTCAATTTTTCCATTTACTTTTTCAGCTTTATATAACTGAATAGCAATTGGTTTGGTTACAAAAGAAAAATTTGCTCTATTTGGACAAACTGTAACACATACATTGCACAATTCATCACAATAAAGGCAGCGTGAAGCTTCCTTTACAGCAGCATTAACAGATAATGAATGTACTGCAACTTCAAAACTTTTTTTAGTTCCGTTTATCTCATCTGTTTTACAACTAATAATACGTTTTGCTCTTTTTAAGGTTAAATCTGTAAAATTCAGATTTTTAAATGTTGTTAATTTATGAATATATTTTTGTTTTGATGCTCTATTTATAATATTTTCTGCTGTAAATCTTCCATCGGCAACAGCTTTAATTATATTTGAAGCACCTCTATACGCATCACCACCTATAAATACATTTTTAATAGCTGTTTCGTAAGTTTTTTTGTCAGATTTCAATAGGTTAACGTCAACAAAATCAATGTCTAAATCCTGTCCTAAAGCGGGAATAATTGTATCAAAATTTAATGTAAATTCTGAACCCTGAATCTTAATTGGTTTAGCTCTTCCCGATTCATCTTTTTCAGATAATTCCATTTTTGAACATATAAGTCCTTTTACATGTCCGTTTTCTGAAATTACTTTTTCTGGTGCAGTTAATTCTAGTATTTCAATTCCTTCGTCAATAACAGCTTTAATTTCTTCAATATCCGCAGGCATTTCGTTTTTTGTACGACGATAAATTATAGTAATTTTTCCGTTTGCACCTGCTACCCTAAATGCAGTACGAGCAACATCCATAGCAGTGTTTCCACCACCTACAATTGCAATATTTTTTCCGATTATTGGTGTATTGCAATTTTTAATATCTGATAAAAATTTCAATGGGTCTAAAACTCCAATTGCTTCGCTTCCTTCGATTCCGAAAGGCTTTGCTTTTTGTGCACCTGCTGCAATATATAAAAAATTATTAGATGAGCGTAATTTTTCAAATTTTGAAGAACTAATCTTTGAGTTATAATGAATCTTAACTCCCAGTTTTTCAATTCTTTTAATGTCAAATTCCAATGCTTCTTTTGAAAGTCTGAATAATGGAATAGCATCAGCTGCCATTCCTCCTGCAAATGCTTTAGTTTCAAAAACATTTACTTCAAAACCAGCTAACGATAGAAAATATGCACAAGATAAACCAGATGGTCCTGCTCCGATTATGGAAACTTTAAAACCATTTTTACTATTTGGAATTAGTTCAATTTCATTTTTAGAACTTTCTGTTACAAATCTTTTTATCCCTCTGATTAATAAATTATTATCGTAGTTTACTCTCGTACATTTTGTTTGACATAAATGGTCGCAAACCAATCCTAATACTGATGGAAAAGGATTTGTTCTTAATATTACTTTATAAGCATTTTCAATATTATTGTTAGCAACCCAATACATATATTCTGGAATATCCTGATGTGTAGGACAAGTATCTACGCAAGGTGCTTTTATACAGTCAAATACATTTAAATTTCGACTAGTTTTAATATTGGGTTTCAGAAATAGAGGTTCTTTGTATGCTTCATTATTTACTACATTTTCGGAGTAAGATTTTAAATTGCTTAATGCAGCTTGTTTTATATCATTATTTTTTCCGTTACGTTTTAAAATAAACTCCTCATTACTTTTTGCTCCAGAAATATTAAAATCAGTTGTAAGTTCTTCAATATATTGTGTTAATCGTCCATAACCTCCCGGTTTTAATAAATCGCTTGAAACAGTAACTGGTTTTAATCCACAAGCAATAACATCAGAAATATTAAAACAATCGGCTCCTGCTGAGAACGATATATCTAATTCGCCGTTAAATTCGTTTTGAAGTTTTGCAGCAACATTTATTGAAATTGGATGTAATGCTCTACCGCTCATATACATCATTTTTTCGTTTGGTGGGAATACATCTTTTTTATTCTCTACTTCAAGGGTATTTGTGAGTTTTAACCCAAAAAAAACATCAGCATCTTTTGCTTTCTTTTGTAACGATTTAATAATCTTTATAGAATCGTTGTATTTAAGGTCGTGTTCAAATGCAATATCCGGAACTTTAATTTTATATTCTAAATCATGATTCAGAATTTTTCTTAATTTTTCGGCACCCAATAAAGTTGGATTTAATTTAACTGTTGTGTGTAATTTCTTTTCAGTAATCAGGTAATCTGCAATTTTTTCTATTTCATCGGGCGGGCAGCCATGCATTGTTGATAGAGTGATATTATCTGAAATACAATCGGGTATGTCAATTTTCTCTATTTCTGGATACAAAGGTTTTAATAAGTTTATTTTTTCAAGTTTTTCGGCTTTGCAATTTTTCATTTTATCGAAAAACCATTGAACATTTTCTTTTAAAATTCCTTCAAGATTATATCCAACACTCATATTGAAAATAGTTCCCAACTCACCTTTCCAACCAAATTTATGACGTAAAATGTGAATCATTATCCACGCATTCAGATATTCGTCAAACGATTCGTGAATTTTTAATTCCTGCGACCATTCGCAGTTATATCCTTCGTCCTGCATATCTATACAAGGCTTAGAAACTTCAAGTTCGTCGAGGGTTTGAATGGTTTTAAGTTCGATATATCTTGCACCACAAAGCCATGCTGTGATTATATTCTGAGCCATTTGAGTTTGCGGACCTGCTGCAACACCAATTGGAGTTTCGAGTAATTTCCCAAACCTTTTAAATCGAAATGGATGATTATTTTCTGGTTTAAAAAATAATTCTTTTGGAATACCGAAAATTACATCTTTAGAAACAAAAGTCAAATGAAATAATCGTTGTAAGGAAATAGTTGAAAATTTATCAGTATTCATAGGTATATATTGCTATAATGTTAAATTTAAGGAAATTTTTTATAGATGTCTTTTCTATGTTCAAAAATAGTTAGTTCAATAGTATTCTCTTTTAAAAAAAAACCTAATCTAAAGTCACCAATTTTAATGCGATATGCATTTGTTGAGCCTTTTAACTTTTTTATATTTAAAACTTTATCTATTGAGTCAGCATTTTTTAAAGATTCAATAACCTCTAAAATTCTTTGTGCAAGTTTTTTATCATTTATTTTTTTTAAGTCTTTATTAAAAGATTTTTTAGATAATACTAACACTATATTTACTTTTAAATATTTTTTAAAATTTGTTCCGAGCTTTCAATTTGCAAATTATCCTCATTTTCACGTTCATACATAAGAGTAAGTAAAGCGTTATCTTCTTTTTCTTCTTCAGTTAATACTCGCGATTTGTAACGAAATTCTTTTAATAGGGACAAAAAAAATTGTTCTTTTTTATTTGGAATATTCACGATTACTGTTTTCATTGTTCTTTCATTTAAAAAATCATATTCAAAAGTAATCATATTTTAAGTCAAAACAAAAAAAGAACTATGCCAATAAATATGTTTCTTTGTTTAAAAGTTTTACTTTCGTATTTAGAAAAAATATCAATTTTGCCATTTGATTATAAATATTCGGTTGTTATACTAGCTGCGGGTACTTCGTCTCGATTTGGAAAGAATAAGGCTTTTTTGAAATATAATTCCGAACATACTTTTTTAGAAAAAATCGTTTCAACCTATTACAATTCAGGGATTAAAGATGGCTATTTAGTTGTTAATAATGAAACATTTAATGATTTAAAAAATTATAAATTTCAAAATTTCAAAATCATTATAAATTCTGAACCACAAAATGGTCGTTTGTATTCGTTAAAACTTGCAGTTGAAAAAATGGATAATTACAATTATTGCTTTATTCAAAACATTGATAATCCATTTGTTAATCCCGATTTAATTCAAAAATTAATAACTAATTGTGAGAATTGCGATTATATTGTTCCAACATTTGATGGAAAAAACGGACATCCGGCATTAATAAGTTCTAAAGTATTAAAACTAATTTCAAAATCAGATTATTCTTTTGGTATAAAAGAAGTTCTGAAACAATTTGCTAAAAAAAATGTTATTGTAAACGATAAGTCCGTTTTATACAACATTAATACTATTGAAGAATATAAATCAATTTTTAAATTTGTAGAATAAAGTACCAGTAAATGCATAAAACAAAAAAACAAATCAATTCGATTTTAAGAAAAATTATTATTTTTTCTTTATTTTTCATAAGCACAATCATTGTACTTATTTTGTATCCCAAAGAAGGTAAATTCAAATATGAATTTCATAAAGGAAAACCATGGCTACACGAAAATTTAATTTCACCGTTTGACTTTGCTATACTAAAATTACCTCAAGAACTTGAAGACGAAAAAGATAGTATAAACAATAATTTTAAACTATTTTATAAAATTGATAATCAAATTTATATTAAACAACTTAATCAATTTGAAAAAGATTTTAACATAAAATGGGAAGAGCATTTAAGTAAATATTATAGTACAAATTTTATTAATACTGGAATTTTATCTAATTCAAAACTTATTAACAGAAAGAAGGAATATTATACATTTTGTTATAATTTATTAGACCACATTTTTTCTAAAGGAATTATGGATGATGCTTTTTTATTAAACACTGGTAATTCCGAAGATTTAATGCTGATAAGAAACAATAATATTGCAGAAAGTGTCGAAATAAATGATGTTTTCACAATAAATTCAGCTTTTAGTTATATTACAGTAAATCTTACAAAATCAACTGACACATTAACTTACACAAAAAAAATTGAAACAGACTTTTATGCAAGTATCGACTTAAATAAATATATAATAACTAATGTATTTTACGACGAAG
>MENC01000287.1:0-3437 GCA_001768155.1 Bacteroidetes bacterium GWA2_30_7 | reverse complement strand
AATTTATATTAATAGGTTCATTATTTTTAATTTTATACTTTTTCCTTCAAAATTTTAGAAAAGACATCTTAAAACATTTGTTAAAAACTTCATTTTTATTAATGTTGATTTTAATTTTTGTTTCAATTACCAGCCTAACAATTAAAATCAATATTTTACACCATTATTTAATTCCTTTTGCGTTAATTCCAATTATTGTAAGAACATTTTATGATACAAGATTAGCTCAGTTTATTTTATTAGTTACAATTTTATTAATTGCATTCATTACACCAAATCCTTTTGAATTTGTTTATTTACAATTAATTACAGGCACAATAGCCATATTTAGTTTAGCAATAGTTCAACGTAGAAGTCAGTTATTTTTAACCTCATTAATAATATTCCTTGCTTATAGTTTTTTATATTTAGGAATATCTATTATGCAAGAGGGTAATTTTGAAAATATCTATTGGAAAAATTTTATTTGGTTTGCCGGTAATGGATTATTATTGATGACTTCATATCCTCTAATTTATATTTTTGAAAAAATATTTGGATTTTTATCAGATGTAACACTTATGGAATTGAGCAATACAAATCATCCGCTATTAAGAAAGTTAGCACAATTAGCCCCAGGTACATTTCATCATTCGCTTCAGGTTGCTAATCTAGCCGAAGAAGTTGCTTTTCATATTGGTGGAAATTCACTTTTAGTAAGAGTTGGAGCAATGTATCACGATATTGGGAAGATGAATAATCCACACTTTTTTATTGAAAATCAGCGACTTGAAATTAATCCTCACGATGATGTTGATTATGAAGAAAGTGCTAAAATTATTATTAATCATGTTACAGAAGGTGTTGGTTTAGCTAGAAAATATGATATCCCAATTCAAATTATTGATTTTATTAGAACACATCATGGAAATATGAAAGTATTATATTTCTATCGTTCTTACATGAATAAATATCCTGACAAAGAGGTAGATATTGATAAATTTACATATCCTGGCATATCTCCATTTACAAAAGAGCATGCCATTTTAATGATGTCAGACTCTGTTGAAGCAGCATCAAGAAGTCTGAAAGAAGTTTCCGAAGAAGGCATTTCAGCATTAATTGATAAAGTTATTGATTATCAAATTAAAGAAAAACAATACGAAAATTCAGATATAACTTTTAGAGATATTTCAAAAGCAAAAACTGTTCTAAAGCAAAAATTACTAAATATTTACCATGTAAGAATTGAGTATCCTGACGAGAAAAAATAATTACCAAAAATATCTTGAAATTTTTACTCAATTGATTATTGTAATTAATAAATAAATTTTTAACTTTGCGACCTTGAAAAGTTTAGGTTTAAAATTCAAATAATTAATAGGATGAACTTAATGGATGTTATAGAAAAGGAATTAGCAATAGAAAAGCAATTCCCAGAATTTATTAGTGGAGATACAATTACTGTACATTATAAAATTAAAGAAGGTAATAAAGAACGTATTCAGCAATTTAGAGGTGTTGTAATTCAGATAAAAGGAACTGGTCATACTAAAACTTTTACAGTTAGAAAAATGTCTGGAAGTACAGGTGTTGAAAGAATTTTTCCAGTAGCTTCTCCAAATATTGACCAAATTGAAGTTAATAAAAAAGGTAGAGTTCGCAGAGCTAGAATCTTCTATTTAAGAGGATTAACTGGTAAAAAAGCTAGAATCAAGGAAAAAAGAATATAATTTTATTCAATATATTAATATTAAAGCTGCGTTTTTGCAGCTTTTTTTATTTATTGGAAGTTTATTGCTTTGTGTAAATAGCTGTTACATTATCCAAATCGCCACTGCCATCGTTAGCAGAATAAGAAAAATTTATAGTTTTATAGTTTGATGTTAAAGTTCCATTTCCTGTAATTATATGTCCATCGTTTGCAACAGTTTGTGATGGTATTGATAAAGTCAGGTTATTTAAAATTGCATAAACTTTTTTTCCAGCAGATAAATTATAAAAATTATCTATTAAAACTTTAGAACTGTCAGAACTTTTAGAAATATTAACTGTAAACGTTGTAGAACCAAACACTTGACTGGTTTCTTCGCATTTCCAAGTTCCGGTAATTTTATCTCTCGAATCTTCCGGTGTAGGCTCAATAGGCTCGTCAGGCTTACAAGAATAAACAAAAGTGCCAATTAATACAGTCAAAATAAAGTATTTGCTAAATGCACTCATATTATTTTATAATTAGTTTCATAAAATTAATACAATATTATAAAAGGACAAACAAAAAACAAAAAACCAACCCTCAAACTTATAAACTTTTCAACTCTTCAACCTCAAACTTCAAACTTTAAAACATCTCTTCAACAACTTTATCATCAACAATATTCGGCAATGTAACCTTTAATTTTGGTTCTGCTTCCATTGCTCTTTTTATTGCAAAAATTGCTTCATCGTTTCTTGCCCAGCTTCTGCGGGCAATTCCATTATTCACATCCCAATGAAGCATCATTTTTAATCTTCTGTCGCATTCTTCTGAGCCATCGAGCAACATTCCGAAACCGCCATTTATTACTTCGCCCCAACCAACACCACCGCCATTATGAATAGAAACCCAAGTTGCACCTCTAAACGAATCGCCAATAACATTTTGAACTGCCATATCTGCCGTAAAACTCGAACCATCATAGATATTTGAAGTTTCACGAAATGGAGAATCTGTCCCGGAAACATCATGATGGTCTCTTCCTAACACGATAGGTTCAGAAATTTCACTATTTTTAATTGCTTTGTTAAAAGCTTCGGCAATTTTTGTTCGTCCTTCACAATCTGCATACAATATACGAGCCTGAGAACCAACAACTAATTTGTTTTTTTTCGCCTCTCTAATCCAGCGAATATTATCTTGCATTTGTTGCTGAATTTCTTTAGGGGATGTTTTTGAAATTTCTTCCAAAACATTCATGGCAATTATATCGCTTTTATCCAAATCATTTGGATTTCCCGATGTGCAAACCCAACGGAATGGACCAAAACCATAATCGAAACACATTGGTCCCATAATATCCTGAACATAAGAAGGATACTTGAATTTTCCGTCTGTTTTAAAAATATCAGCTCCAGCACGTCCTGCTTCCAACAAAAAGGCATTTCCATAATCGAAAAAGTACATTCCTTTAGATGTCAGTTTATTAATTGCTGCAACTTGTCGCTTTAGAGATTCGTGAACTTTTTGCTTAAATAATTCCAGCTTTTCTGCCATCATAATTTTTGCGTCTTCAAAGCTAACTCCCACAGGATAATAACCGCCAGCCCAAGGGTTATGCAATGAAGTTTGGTCAGAACCCAAGTCAACATGAATATTTTCTTCAACAAACTTTTCCCACAAATCAACAATATTTCCAAGATAGGCAAGCGATACAGCTTCTTTACCTGCCTGAGCTTTTTTAATACGAATTATTAAATTA
>MENC01000286.1 GCA_001768155.1 Bacteroidetes bacterium GWA2_30_7 | reverse complement strand
TGAATTAGTTTTTTTAGACATTACGGATGGCACTAATTGGTACGCATCTCTATAAATAAGCAAATTGCAATATACAATTTGTTAAATTACCCTTTGCATTTTGCCAATTTTTCATTAAGATGCTCGATAATACTGGCAAAATATTTGAAGTTTTATGATAATAAATTAATTTTGAAAATTATAAAATATTAATAAAATGAAAAAGACTACATTAATCATCTCATTATTATTTGTTTCCCTAGTTTTTAATGCTCAACCAAACAAGAGAGTAAGTGCTTATAATTATCTAAAGTACAATGAGCTTGATAAAGCTAAAGAAGCAATTGATGCCGCTTGTAAACATGAAGCTACTATTTCCGATCCAAAAACTTGGTATTATGCAGGTCAAATTTATCAGGGAATATATGTAAATAAAAATTTCAAAAGCCTTGATGCCGATGCCCTTACAAAATCACTTGATGCATATAAAAAAGCAATGGCATTAAACTTTAAAGACCCTGCAAACAAAAATTTAGATTTAAGCAAAGAAGACGATTTAGTGAAATTTACTTTATTGTTGATGAATCAAAAAACAGCTTATGTTGATGATGAAATTGTAATGGATATTATAATGAATAGATTTCCAGCTCTTGCAAATATATTTGTAAATAAAGGTGTTACAGAATTTAAAGATACTAAAGATTATCCTTCAGCATTAAATTCATTTGAAAATTCATTGTTCTTATCAACACTTTCTGGAAAACTTGATACACCAATTATTTATTATGCTGCATTAGCTGCCGACAAAGCAAAAGATTTTGAAAAATCAATTAAATATTACGATTTAGTAACTAAATTTGGTTATGGTGCAGATGTTAAAGAAAAAGCTTCAATGTTTTATTTACTTGCAAAAGTACAACAAGCTAAAGGAGATACAGTTAAGTACATTGAAACTTTAAAAAAAGGAATAGATAAATATCAAGAAGGAAGTGCTTCTTTAGTTACTGAATTAATTAATTATTATTTAGAAACCAAACAAGGAGCAAAAGCTTTAAATTATCTAAAATTGGCTATCGAAAAAGACCCATCTAATGCAACATATCATTTTGCACAGGGAAGTTTATACGACACTTATTTTCAGAATGTTGATAGTGCAAATATTTCATACAAAAAGGCTATTGAATTAAAGTCCGATTATTTCGATGCTTATTATAATCTTGGAGCTTTGTACTATAATACCGGAGCTGCTATAATTGAAAAAGCAAATGATGAAAAAGATTTAAAAAAATATGATGTTTTAAAGAAACAAGCAGACGAAAAATTTGCTTTAGCATTACCATATTTAGAGAAAGCATACGAATTAAATCCAGAAGATATAAGCACAATGCAATCGCTTAAAACTCTTTATTATAGAACTGGTAATATGGAAAAACACGACCAAATTAAAGCTAAACTTACAGGTAAATAATAGTTTATAATTTTTTAAAATTTGAGAAACGTATTGCGTTTCTCTTTTTTTTTATTTTTAACTAAAAATTAATTAATGTCACATATAATGAAAATTCAGCTTACATTTATTTTAATTTCTATTTTAATTAATATCGTACAAGCTCAAGATGTTCAGTTCGTTAAGATATTTGAAGAAATTAATTCCGGACAATTAAAATCAGCAAAAAGCAAAATTGATGAGATTATAAAAGGAGTGGAGTACAAAAATTCTGTAGATGCCTGGTTTTGTAATGCTGTAGTTTACCATACTATTTATGAAAGCGAAGATATTAATATCAAAAATCTATCACAAGAAGCATTATCAGAAGCTTTTTATTCATATAAAAAAACTAATGAATTTGATAAAACAAAAAAATATCAATCGGAGATGACCAAAAGGCTTAATGTTCTTGCTAATCAGTATAGTAATAAAGGAGTAAGAGAATATAACGAATACAAATATGAAAAGGCTTTGGAATCGTTCGAAAATTCTCTAGAGATTAATAATATGCCAATGTTTTTGCTAACAGATTCAAACTCATTGTATAATGCGGCAATGTGTGCAACTTTAGCTAAAAAATATGATAAAGCTGTTAAATATTATGAAAAATTAATAGAAATAAAATATGGAGGCTCTGATATATACTTAAATTTAAGTGATTTGTATAAAACACAAAACAATATTGACAATGCTTTAAATATTTTAAAATCTGGAATTGAAAAGTTTCCAAATAATTCAACAACACTTGTTAATCAATTAATTAATTTATATTTAGATAGCAATAAAAAAGCTGAAGCCAAAGAATTACTTGAAAATATTGTTTCGAAAGGAACAAATGAGTCAAGCTATTATGTTGTTTTGGCAAGTTTATACAATCCTGAAAATGAATTTGATAAAGTAAGTGAATTATATAAAAAAGCTATCGAATTAAATAATGCAGATTATAATTCAAATTATCAAATGGGAGCTTTATGGTACAATAAAGCAATTAAGCAAAACGAATATGTAAATACATTAACTGACGAAATGCAGTTTAAAGCAGAAAAAGCAAAAGTTGATGAATATTTCAAAAATACTTTACCATATTTTGAAAACGCAGATAAGATAAAGCCAAATAGCAAAAATGTCCTTTCAAAATTAAAATTCCTCTATAAACGGTTTGATAATACAGAAAAATATAATTCTGTTTGCAAGCAATTAGGAGAGAGTTAACAAAATTCCAATTTTGACAAACATTTAATTATCAGTTTGTTTTTAAATATTCTATTTAACATAATATTAATTATAAGACAATCTAATATTTAATAAATGTAAAATGTAAAAAAACTTTTAAAAATAAAATGTTATGTTTTGAATCACAAATTTTTGTATTTTTGTAATAATAAAACAGATTATGAGTATAGAGGAAAAACAAAAAATCAAAGAGCATTATTATACTGAAGCTATCAGATATATGAATAATGCTAAAGAAACTCTTAAAAAAGCTGGCAAAGATGGTGATTTTTACGAAGACCGTAAATATGTGCGTACAGCTACCGGAACTGCTTATAATGGAGTGCTTATTGCACTTGATGGGTATTTGCTTATTAAAGGAGTTGAGCGTAAAAAAGGCAGAAAGTCAATTGAATATTATCAAAAATCATTATCAGAGATTGATAAAAAATTATTGAAGTATCTTAATTCGGCTTATGATACGCTTCATTTATCGGGCTATTACGATGGCAATTTAAGTGTAAAAGTAATTTTATCAGGTTTTGAAGTTGCCTACGAAATAATTAATAAAATTAAAACTAAATAAAAAAAGCCCTGAACTCTCGATATAAAAATCTAATAGTGCTATCATAAAAGCATTAATAAATAACCAATAATCGAACTGCCAAAAACTACCAACACATTATTTACTTTTTTAAAACCAAAAGTAACTATCAGACTGATAATTGCAATTGTAATTGTTCGCCAATCGGTAATTGTTTCTTTGCCCATTTGATAACAAATTGCAATAATAATGGCAACGGAAGCTATGTTTACGGCATCTAAAAATGCAGAAAACAATTTTGAATTTCTCATTTTTTTCACGAATTGACTCGATAAGGCAACAAAAATAAATGAAGGCAAAAAAATTGCAAATGTTGAAACAATTGCACCTGATAAATCATTTATCTGAAAACCAATAAAAGTAACAGATGAAAAAACAGGACCAGGCGTGAATTGTCCAACTGCAATAGCATCAATTAATTGTTGTCGTGAAATTATTCCCTTTGCCACTAATTCTGTGTCCAAAAAGGCAAAAAGCACATAACCACTACCATAAAGAATTGCTCCAATTTTTAAGAATGTCAAAAATAAATTCAGATTTATTGAAGCCAGAAATGTCATCTTTGGAATTTGCAAAAGTGTTAATGGAAAAATAAAATTTGCATTCAATTTATTATTTCTGATTGATAATAAGGCAACTGCGATAAATCCAGCCCCAAACATTAAATATATTTCATTTATTTGAAATAATGAAAGGATTAAAGTCATTGCTCCTATTATGCCTAATTCTAATGTTTTAAGCGATTTTTTGGCAAGTGGATAAATTGCAGATAAAATAATTGCAATAATTGCAGGTTTTATTCCATATATAAATGGCTGAATTTGTGGCAATTGTCCGTAATGCTTGTAAAACCATGCAAATAAACCAGTTATAATAACAGCCGGAATTATAAAACAAATACCTGCAACTAACAGACCTTTCCAACCGGCTTTTTCTTTACCGATATGAATAGCAAGTTCAGTACTGTTTGGACCGGGAATTAAGTTGGCAGCGCTCACTAAATCAAGAAAATGCTGCTCGTTCATCCATTTTTTTTTAACGACAACTTCGTTATACATCATTGCATTATGAGCAGCAGGTCCGCCAAACGAAATAACGCCCAATTTTGAAAATAATTTAGCGACTTCTTTAAGGTTATTCTGGCTCATTTATTATTATTTGCCTCAAAGATAAAAATTGAAATATTATTTATTTAATGGTTTGGCATATTCAATAGATTGCTTCGTTCCTCGCAATGACGAACCCTTTGGTTGTCTGCGAATTACGTCATTGCGAACGCAGTGAAGCAATCTGTTAATTAATAGCATTTTATAAAATCTATCGAACTATAAACTATTAATTTGAATCTTTAAATTCATCTTCATTTAATTTTTCATTAATTTCAGATAATTCTAACGCTTTTACTGCCTGAATTGCATTTCCTGCAATTCCTTTTATTGAGGCGTGCATGTCAATTGTATTTGTAGTTACTTTTTCAATTAGTTTTTCGCGTTCTTTCCAGATACGTTGCATTGCACGTTTTTCGTTGTCTAAAGCATTTTTCATTTGTGTGAAACCTTCTACAATTGCTTCAACCTGCATACGGAATGTGTTGCTGGTGAGATAGTCGTAAAGCATGTGCATTTTGTCGCCTTTATTTTCCTGCGAACTTAAGGTCATGCTAATCTGAATTATTGATTCTCGTAAAACTGCACATAAACCTTTAAATTCCTCGTAGTTACAAATCCAGATTCCATCTTTTAAGCCCATCCTTTCCATATCGGGAGGCATCACTTCTGTAACCAAAACGCCAATATTTGCACTTTTTTCACGAATATCTGTTTTGAATTTTTCAATCCAGCTTGGCTGAAAATCTTTTGTACGTTTACTTTCGTAATATATTGTACCACAGTTCTGACGACTGCGTGTGTTAACAGTTTGGATACAATCGCCACCTCTTGCTCCTTTTTTAATTTCTTCGATACTGTCTAATGGAAATTGCGATGTAAGCCACTCTTCTATTGCTAATTCCTGAACTTCGCCCTGCAATTGCATTGAGCCTTGCTCCTGCTTTCTAATCATTTCTTCAGATAGTTTTTTCTGGTCATCAAGTTGTTTTTGCATTTCTTTAAAACGCAATTCGTTTTTATCTTCTTCCGATTTTTTGATTTTTTCTTTTTCTATAAGTAAAATTTCATTCAGTTTTTTCTGAGCCTCGGCTTCTGCAGCTTCCTTTAATTCAGACTTTTCGCGTTTTAATTTCTCAATTTCAGCTTTGGTTCGGTTAAGTTCCTTGATTTGTTCCGATTTTTCGTCTAATTCTTTTTGAAATGCCTTGAACTGCTCAGATTGCTCTTCATTTATTTTTTGTTTTAACTTTGTTTCAATTGAAATTCGTTCTTCTTTCAGTTGTTTTTCAAGTCGTTCCTGAAACAGTTCGTTTTCATTCTTTTTCTTTTGTTCAAATTCTTCTTTTGCCTTGTTTAAACTTTCAAATTCAGAATTGTATTTCTTTTTTTCTTCGGCTAATTGTAAATCGTTTTGTTCGTTTTTAAACTTCAATTCTTCGGCTAATTTTTTTTGTTCTTCAAGTTGCTTATTAAATCCTTTAATGAGTTGATTATTACGTTCTTCTTCCGATTTTTTGATTTTTTCTTTTTCGATGAGTAAAGTTTCATTGAATTTTTTAAGTGCTTCTGTTTCAGCAATTTCTTTTAGCTCAGACTTTTCACGTTTCAATTTTTCAATTTCGGCTTTAGTTCGGTTTAATTCTTTGATTTGTTCAGATTTTTCGTCTAATTCTTTTTGTAAAACCTTAAATTGTTCCGATTGTTCTTCGTTCAATTTTTGTTTTAATTTTGCTTCTATTGCAACCCTATCTTCTTTTAATTGTTTTTCAAGTCGCTCCTGAAACAGTTCGTTTTCTTGTTTTTTCTTTTGTTCAAATTCTTCTTTAGACTTATTCAGATTCTCGAACTCCGATTGGTATTTCTTTTTTTCGTTTTCTAACTGTGATTGATATTTATGCTTTATTTCATCTTCTAACTGATGACTAAGAATATCCTGAACATCAATAGAAGTGCCACAATTAGGGCATTTTATTTGGGTGATTGGTTGCATTTTATTTTGTTTTTTGGACGCTGATTTATAGTGATTGTTATGATTTTCTGTATTTGTCAACAATATCTTTTGAGGCTTTTAGCCCTAATTGCAATTCTTTTTGTACTAATGAAATTGCTTCAACTACCTTGTTTTCTTTTAATAAGGTTTTGATTTTTTCTTCTAATTCTTTGGGGAGTTTTTCCATAATATAATTTATATTTTAATTAAATGTATAAATACTTAAACTTTAATTCTGATGAATTTTCAATTTCTATTCATTTCAATAATTCGTCGAAACATAATATTGGTATGCTGCAATTTGGGCATTTTATTTGGGCGTTTTTAACATTTTAAATCTCTGGCAATAATTTTTAATCGTACACTTCTTTACAATAAAATTGTAAAGTGTCATTTGCAATTTCAATTACAGTTTTTACCTCGTTTAAACTTGGTTTATATCCAGCATGAATTGATTTATTTCTAATACGAGATAATGTTTCTTTATAATCGCTCTTAGGTCTAGGTAAATTAATATTCAGCATAGTAATTAACTCTATACGACCACTTAAGCTATGATGTTTTTCTAATTTTGATTTGATAAAATTCGTATCATTGATTTTTCTTTTAATATATTCTTCTTTAATTCTTTCAGTTAATACAATTTCAATTGCTGTTGAAGCATCTATAATTGCACGTCTAAAATCATCATTATTTTTGTGAAATATTGAGTCTCTAAATAATTTATATTGTAAACTTGGCTCAAATCCCATATTTGAAAAATATAAAGCCTTTTCAATTAAATTTTTAGAAATACAAAATTCATCAGAATGAAATGTTACGGAAATATTAATTTCATTATTATGAGCATTTATCATGCTTCCAGTTTTATCAAATAACCAATATCCTGTTAAATGTTCAACGTCTATATTAAGACCAGCTTTATTGTCAAAAGTATTTTTAGAGAGAATTTCTAAAAACAGAATAAACTTGTCAATATATTTTGATGTAATTTTAGATAATTTACTTCCTATTTCATTGTATTCATCTAAATTGCAAGGAAACCAAATACTACATTTTTTAACACTTGCATTTCCGTTTGAATCAAAAAAATAACCCCAATGAACATTTTCATTATGAGGTATTTGTATCTCTGAATTAGTAGGACATATTAATTTATTGTCTGTTATACCGTCATTTGATAGTCTTTTTTTAAAATCTCTTGGAATATTTGGAAATGCTAAAATACCCTTATGTGAACCAATTTCAATTTGAAATTCCATTCCTAAAACCTCCTTTTTACAAGGAATATCATTTGGTAATTCAAAGATTGTTTCTATTCTTGTATTATTTACTAATTCCATTTTTAATGTTTGAATTCAAATTATGAACCCTCCACAATTCTAATTTCCTCTTCATTCAAGCCATAAAGCTCATAAACCATTCTGTCAATTTCTTTATCGGTTTGAGAAATTTGTGTTTTTATTTCTTGGGCTTTTTGTTTTTGTTCGTTGAAATATTGCATCCATTCGGCTTCGGCTTTTAACGACAAGGGGATTAATCCCCTTGTTGATTGTTTATGCAAGGGGATTAATCCCCTTGTTTTGAAGACTTTGCCGAGTTCTTGCAAAAATTCTTTAAATTCTAATTCGTGCCAGTTTTGGAGTTTGTTGTTTAGTTTTTCAATTTCATATTTCGATTGAAGTAAACTTGAAAATACTGAAGTTACTTTCTGAAATTCTGTATTCAAATTTAGCATCAAATCGGCTTTTTCAATGAATGGTTGTTGTTGAAGTTTAGATATTGCTTTAAATGGTAACATTCCTAAATGAAATGCTTTAACTTGAGCCATTGCTTCTCCCTTTTCGGGATTAATTGTCCAATAGTACCAATTTGTTAAAGTTGAATTTAATAATGCTAAAACATATTTCAAATCAAATATTGAATCAACTTTATTAAATATAATATGCGTATTATCCCTAATAATAAATCCTTTAGCTATTAATGTTCCAATTATAGAATCACTTGTTTGCCTGAATATTAGTTTCTCTGAGACTTCAAATATTTCTTTATCTCTTGGAGCAGCCAACCATTCGCCATATTGAATCCAATAATCGTTTTTCCACAAAAGGCTATACTTATTAAACGAACTTCCTCCAATTAATGGTGAAAAACTTTCATCTTTTTTTATTTCTGATGTAAAAGGTTTTTCCTGCATTATCTGTTCTGTTTGAACAGGTTTGCCTTTACCTTTTTCATAAGGTTTAACTCCATTTTTTATTACAAAGTTTTCACTAATTAATGATGATGATTTATTTATTTTTTCTTTTAACTCGTAGTCTTTTTGAGTTAAAAATAAATTGAAAAACTTTTGAGAAGATAAAGTTTCCTGATTTAAAGAATGTTGCTTAATTATGCCATACTGATTTTTTATAATTATTTCAATATCAGATAAATTATTCGTCTTTTTAATTATTAGAGTATCACAGTCAACAGTTGCATCTGCAAAAACTTTTTCCTGATGTTGAATAATTTGACATAACCAAAATGGTTTACTTGAAATAGTATTTCTAAAATTTTGGGCGCTCTCTATTAATTTCCAAGTATTTGGAGTTATAAAACCTAAATATCCTTCATTTTTTAAAAGATTTTTTAAACTTAAAGCATAAAATGAAAAATAAGTATCTGATAAACTTGAACTTATTCCAAAGTCTTTATGTCTATCAATAATAAAATCTAAATCAAATTTAGATATTTTTGCACCATAGGGCGGATTTCCAATTACAACATCAAAACCTCCTTTGTATTCAGTTCGGAATGCATGGTCGTAGTCGCAAATCACTTTTTCGACAATGGGATTAATCCCATTGTTTTCTGGAAGTTCGTGCTTTGTTCTATTATTTTTGATGTATTCAATCGTATTCCACAATTGTTTATCATCAGTAATTGGTGTACGACCAAATTTTTGTGTCCACAATGACACCGACTTTTCTCCTTCTTTTTGGACAAGGGGATTAATCCCCTTGTTAATATTATACATTCGAGATGCTCTTCCTTTTAATTTTCCTACTATGTTGTCAACTTCCTCCTCCTCGCATACAAGCAAAATATGTAAATGGTCGCCACAAATATTCATAGCCATTACATTCAAATTGTCTTCAACAACAATTTCTGAAATAGTTTTGATAATCAGAATTTCATCGTCAGCTTCTAACCAAATTGGTTGAGCTTTTGGTCGTAAACCATTATCACGTTTTTCACGTACTTTGAAATCAACCATTCGTTGCGATGTACGAGAATCGTGTGTGGCAGTTGTAATGTGGTATGCTTTTTTCTTCTTTTCCTGAAAAACGGTTGGAAATTCTTTTTGCCAATTAAATGCTTTTTCTCCGGCAACTTTTGGGTCGTCGATTAGAGAATTGCCACATTTTATATTGTTGTTCAACGAAGTGAGTTTTCGCCCCCGTTGTGCAGTACGTAGCCATAACGAAAGTTTAGCAATATCGACACTTTCTTCATTTATATCAACTCCAAAAATATTGTTTTCCAAAATATGATTGCTTACATCTTGAAAAACCAAACTTGAACCAAAAAGTTGTGCTTGAAGTTCGTCAATATAAGCATGTTCATTAATTAAAAACTCCAGAGCTTGGTTCAAAAATGCACCAGAACCACATGCAGGGTCGCAAATGCTAATATTCAGCAACCAATTTCGATATTCTTGTAATTTTGTGTCAAGCTTTTTAATGATTTCAGCTTTTCTATTTTTTCTGCCTTTGGCAAACTCTTCGTCAATAATTCCAAGTTTGATTTTCTTTTCTTCGCAAAGTTTGCCAACAGTATTTTCTACTATGTATTTAGTAATGTATTTTGGAGTGTAAAAAACACCGTCTTTTTTGCGTTTGCTTATTTTATTTGACAATGGGATTAATCCCATTGTTGTTGCTGATGTTGTTTCGATATTTGACAATGGGATAAATCCCATTGTTGATAAAGAGGCAGTTATATTTTCGATTTCGTTCAACGAATTTTCGAAAATATGTCCCAAAATATTCACATCAACTTCGCTCCGAAAATCGTAATTTGTAAGTTTCATTACATGCGAGTACAATAAAGCATCGTCAATTGTAATTCGGTCTAATATTTCATCGGGTTGAAATAAGCCTCCATTATATGCAAAAATATCATCTATTTCTTTTTTCCCTTTCCGTCCAATATTTATATATCCAAAATATTGTTTAAAAATATGATATAGAGGTTTATATGCATCTTCTGCTCGTAATAATTCCCAACGTTGAACTATTCTGGAAATAGAGTTAGGTGGAAGTAATCCGCTATCTTCGGCAAAAAATATAAATAGAAAGCGGTCGAGTAATTTTTGTGTTTTTTTGAAAAGCAAAAGTTTATCTGTTTCCGAATTGTTTTTCACCATATTTTGCCACAAATCGGTTCTAAAAGTGGCATAATCTTTATAAAGTTTTTTGGTTACATTTTCTTCTTCGAGTAGGCTTTCTTCTTTCACTTTTAGGGGAACTCCATTAAGCAAATTTTCAGCACTCAAACACAACCAAAGCAATTGAAAATCGACTTCATTAAGTTTAAATAAATTGAATTCTAAATATTCAACCGAGTGATGTATGTAAAACCGTAGTTTTTCAAAATTCGATGTGATTACATAAACACAGTCTTTATGATTATTTTTGTAGTTAAATGCTTGTTGGTTAATCTTTTCAAGGTCTTTGGTGTCGGTTCCTTTTAGTTCTATTACGGCAATTGCTTTTGGCTCCGACAATGAGATTAATCCCATTGCTTTCGGTTCTGACAATGGGATTAATCCCATTGTTATTTGTTGCGGCAATGGGATTAATCCCATTGTTATTTGTTGCGGCAATGGGATTAATCCCATTGTTAAGATTGCGCCATCGGCTTTTTTTGCTCCTTTTTCGTTTTTAAATTCTGTTGTTAGATTAAAATTTGGGTTTGGATTTAGGGTATAACCAAATATTTTTACAAACAATTCTCTCAAAAATCCTTCTTGAAATTGTTCTTCTTTCGAATTACGAATGTTTTGTTGAATTTCAGAATTATGAAAATATGTTGTAAATTGCTCATAAGCAGACTTAACCGCTTTAGTATCTTGATTTTTCAGATATTTTTCGAGTACAGAATTTTGAAAAAAAGACATTAAATTGTACTTATTTATAAAGCTAAAGGTCGCAAAATTATTTTGTTGTAGTGTTTTTTTGATTTGAAATGTTATTGACTAATTATTAACACAATGAATTTTAAATGTGCTAACGTGTTTATGTATTTGAGTGTTCCTGATAGAGCAAACATTAAAAAAATGAAAAAATGATGTTTACTATTTTAAAAATTTAACTCAAAATTATTGAACTTTAAACTTGTATCTTTAACACTAATTGTACGCAGGACAAGGCACAGCTCCTCGTTTACTTCCTTCTCGATTCCCTTTTTTCTTTTCTTTACAAAATCTATAGCCTAAAAATATTTCGTGTGAGCCTGTGTTATATCGAAACAATTTTGAT
>MENC01000285.1:5616-17413 GCA_001768155.1 Bacteroidetes bacterium GWA2_30_7 | reverse complement strand
TGTAATGATTGATTATAATATTGAATTGGCTGCCGAAACCGACGAACTTAACGAAACAATTAATTATCAATCAGTTTTTATGCTTGTAAAAAAAGAAATGGCGATAAAATCAAAACTTCTTGAGAATGTTTCGAAAAGAATTGCAGATTCGATTAAAGAAAGTTTTCCTAAAATAAATCAACTAAAAGTTAAAGTTTCAAAGATAAATCCACCGCTCGGAGGTCAAATTCAGAAAGTTACGTTAGAATATAATTGCTAAATTGTTTTATTGTTAAATTGCGATGCATTGCGATGTATTGAACGAAGTCGAAATAAGCGTAGCCGAAATGTTAAATTGCTTAAAAACAATTGTTAACCGCATCTAAAGGAATAATAATAACAATTTAACAATGTTCATTTTTAGTTTATTTCAAAAAGGGATTGAATTTTTTTTCTTTACCTATACTTGTATAAGAACCATGTCCGGGATAAACCTTTACATCGTCGCTCAAAACCAGTAATTTATTTTTAATTCCCGAAATAAGTTCATTATAATTTCCACCGGGTAAATCTGTTCTACCAATGCTTCCATCAAATAAAACATCGCCGGAAACCAATATTTTAGAACTTTCATTATAAAAACATAAACTTCCGGGAGAGTGTCCGGGAACATGAAATGCTTTTAAGCTGCTATTTCCAAATTTTATTATATCATTATCGTCGATTGTTTTTGAAATCAATGGAGATTGTTCTACATCGAAGCCGTAAACTGAACCATATTCAACTGAAGCATTTAACAAAGGTATATCTGATTGATTTGCCTGAATGGGAATATTAAATTTTTCTGAAATAAATTTATTGCCTAAAATATGGTCAACATGGCAATGTGTTATAATAATTTTTACAGGTTTTAAATTATTATCTGAAATAAATTGTAAAAGGGTTTCTTTCTCATGCTTTGTATAACAAGCAGGGTCTATTATAATACACTCATCAGTTTCGTCGTACACAATATAAGTATTAACTTGAAATTGATTAAAAACCAAAGACTTAATATTCATCTCTTTATAAATTTATTGTTTGAAGTTTGATGTTTTTGGCTCGAAGTTAGTTTTGCAGACTGATTATCAGTATATTACATAACGTCTTTCAACTTTTTCCTTTGAACTTTTCCCTTTAAGCTTAAAAACGCATCAAGGATCTAAAGCTCCCTCGAAAATGTCAATATTGTCTAAATACTTTGCGCAAATTTTAACATAATCGTGTGTAGGAGGTGATTGTTTTATGTCGATATCGCTCAATAATCGAGAGTTGTCGAATATTTGGCTTAATTCAATAAATTCAAAATATGGTTCTAATCCGGCAAAAAGTATTTTAATTTTAGATTTATCGCCCATTGTTTTTTCCCAATAATCAAGATAGTTTTTGTAATTATTCAGCTCGTTATCAGTGGCTAATCTTCCGCTTGCCCAGAATTTCATTTGTTTAACAAAACTTCTGTCGATGAATTTAAAATCTGGTCTATCGTTGTAATATTTTGAAATTACTGTGGTAGTTCTTAAAGGAGTAGTAAATGAGTCTGTTCCTGATGATACATGGTAAGTATTATATTTTAAATTCTTAGCCATAACAAGTTTAGTAATTGCTTCAGAAGCATAATCAACAGGAATAATATCAAGCTTAGAATCTTTATCAACAGGTATTAAACGTAATAAATTCAGTGAAGCCAGAGTCCAAAGGATAACATAAGAACGAGGAACCCACGGACGGCTGTCGCCCATAATAATTGAAGGTCGTAGTATTAAAAGTTTTTCTTGAGGAAGATTTTCTCTCAACATGAATTCGCCCATCATTTTTGAATAAGTATATTTAACAAAATGCTGAGAGTTCATATCTGGAGAATCGGTTTCGTAAACAATTTTGTCTTTAAAGCCTGTTCCACAAATAGTTGCAGTGCCTATGTAAGTGAATTTGTCGAAATGTTTAAGAGTTTTACTCCAGTCTATAATTTTTTTTAATCCTTGAATATTTGTTTTTTCAATAAGTGTGTCATAAATTCTTGAAAAAGATGTGTTTGCAGCAGAATGTATAATTACATTTGTGTCGCTGATTCTTTTATTATCGGCTAGTTTTTGAGTTAAATTGTCGTCAAGTAAATCTTCAACTACTGGAATAATTCTATCTACAGAATAATGGTCTTTGTGAAGATTAAATATTTTTTCAACTCTCTTACGACCTTCATCTTCAGTTTTGGCTCTAACAAGGCAATATATTTGTTTAATATCTTTCTCTTTTGCTAAAGAAACTAATAACTCTCCACCTAAAAAACCTGTTGCTCCGGTTAAAAAAACATTCATGATACTACACGGTTCAAAAATATAATTTACAGAATATCAAAATACATTAAACTCTTTTTTATAAAAATTTCAAAATTAATAAAACATTTAATATTGCTTCGTTTTTTTCAGAAAACTTAATATTAATAATTGTGAAAATATCTTTAAAAAAAACAAACTCTGATATTTAGCTATAAATTTTTATGCTTTACCTTTCAACATTGGTACAAAAATAAAACTTCCGTGTTCTTTAATTTCAGTATTTGATTCAGTTATTTTTTTTAATACTGTCATTATCTGAACATTCGTATTTCCGATTGGAGCAACAAGCAATCCGTTAACTTTTAATTGCAAAATTAATTGTTCGGGAATGTATGGTGCTCCTGCAGTAATTAATATTTTATCGAATGGTCCGTATGTAGGTAAACCTAAATAACCATCTCCGTAAAAGCCATTTATAATATAGCCCATTTTTTTTAATAAAATTTGAGTTTTATCGAAAAGTTCTTTCTGTCGCTCAATAGTATAAACTTTTGCACCAAGTTCGCATAAAATAGCAGTTTGATAACCCGAACCTGTTCCTACTTCAAGAATTTTATCGTTTTTTTGAACATTAAGTAGCTGAGTTTGAAAAGCTACGGTGTAAGGTTGTGAAATTGTTTGACCAGAAGAAATAGGCATTGCCTGGTCTTTATAAGCATGAATTTCTAAACTCGAATCCATAAAAAGATGTCGGGGAATTTTTTCAATAGCCGTTAGAACTGTTTCATCTGCTATGCCTTTTTGACGAAGCTCTGAAACTAATTTTAATCGTTGTCCTTTATGTTTGTAGGTGTCAATCATTGAAAAATCTTTCATTAAGATGAGAATACTATAAATAGCAATATTTACTTTTTTTAAAACTATACAAAATTAACAATGCCAGATTAATATGATTAATTCAAAATATAAACTTTACCCGGCAAACACTTAACATAACCCGAAAATTCCATATTTAAAAGAATTGAAGAAAGTTTGTGAATTGGTAATTGTAAAGTATAGGCTAAATCGTCGATATTGGTGTTTGGGTTATTTCTTATTAAGTCAAAAATTGGTTGTTCTTCGGGTGTTAAATTTACAAATAGTTGTTTTTGCTCTTCCGATTTACTTTGCGAAGATTTTTTCCAATTCATTACATTCGCAATATCATCAGCATTTTCAACCAATAAAGCTCTCAGACTTTTTATTAAAAAATTACTGCCACGAGAATAGGTTTCGCCTACTTTTCCGGGAACTGCCATTACATCTCTATCATAAGAACCGGCAATTTCGGCAGTAATTAATGCTCCGCCCTTAATGTCTGATTCAATTACTAATGTAGCATCGGAAATACCGGCAACTATTCGATTTCGTCTTACAAAGTTTGATGGGTCAAGTTTAGAATTGCTCATAAATTCTGAAAGCAAAGCTCCTTGTTTTGTAATTGATATTGCATATTTTTTATGACTTTGCGGATAAACTGTATCGAGTCCGTGACCAAGAACTGCTATTGTTTTTAAATTGTTTTCGAGAGCTGCTTTATGTGCTGTTATATCAATTCCATAAGCTAAACCGCTAACAATTACTATATCTGGAAATGATTTTGCAAGTTCCGATATTATGTTTTTACATATTTGTTTTCCATAATCGGTTGCTTTTCTGGTGCCTACAATACTAATAAATTTTGAAGTGTTAAAGTCAATATTTCCAAGGCTGTAAAGCATAATTGGAGAATCAATACAGTTTTTCAATCTTTCGGGATAATCTTTATCGAGATAAAAGTAAGGTTGAATGTTGAATTTTTCGAGAAATTGAATTTCTTCCTCAGCTCTCTTAATCACTGGTTTATTGTTGATTATAGTGTTTGCAAGACTTTCGCCAATTCCGGGAATTTTAAGCAACTGAGCTTTTTTAAGACTAAAAACTGTATCAATACTTCCTGCGTAAGCAATTAATTTTTTTGCATTTATACTACCGACACCTGGAATTAAATCAATTGCAATTTTATATTTTAAAAGCTCATTCATTTCAATTTTTTTCGGAAGCAATTATATAAATTATTTCGTTAAGAATTTCGTGTCGTTTTGTATTTCTTTTTCTGTCGGCTATTTCACCTGCTTTTTTGACATTTCCTTTGTAATATCGCATAAACCATGGAAATACTGAGATTGCTGAGTCGAAAATGCTGTATGCAACTGCTGTTTTGTAAGTTAAATATCCCAAAGCTACATTTAAAAAAAGTGCATTCAGCGAATTTTTCATGTCGCCACAATATGCTTGACCTGAACCTGGAACTAAAGCACTTAATATTTTTGCTTTAACAGGCGATGGGCTGAAAAGGTTTGATTTATTTTCAAAAATATTTTCAAGCATTATTTTAGTTTCTTTATTTTCAGCAGATTTTAAAAAATATTTTTCGGCAAGTTTTATATCTTCATTTTTAAAATAGCACAAAGCTTTATAAAAACAGAGTTCGTGAGAGTCGAAATACACACTGTCGGATGAAAGAAGAATAATTAATGCCTGTGGAATATACGATGCCATAATCAGACAAGACGTTTTCTTTTTTAAAGCATCAATTACGATTGATTTATCGGAACTCTTAATTAAAATGCTGTCGAGTAAAGAGATTGCAGATTCGTAATTTTGTAGTTTAATATAGCAATTTGCAATTTTTAGATTTATTTCATTTTCGCGATTTTCTTTATCGAAAAAAAAAATTCGTTTATAAATTTTAATTGCACCCTCAGAATTGCCTGATGCGGATAGGGAATCTGCATAATTGATGTAATTGTTTGACGATTGGGCAGATACATTACTTATTTGTGCAAAAGCATAAATTTGAAATAGAACACAGATGACGCTGATTTTACGAATATTCACAGATTTAAAATCAGTACAAATCTGTTTTATCTGCCCAACCAATGTTACAATGCTTTCTAAGAACATATTAACAAAATGATTTTTAGTTATTGATTATTTTATCCACCTTTTCTTCAAGTATTTTCTTTTTTCTTTTATTAAAATTAACGGCTTCTTTGTGAGAACCCCAGATATTTCCTGCATAAAAACAGAAACTTAATCCCGAGTAAACCCAACCATATCCACTGTTTACGCCATGTTTACGAAATCCGCGATATGCATTAAAAGAGGTAGCTGCAACATACAGAAACGACATTAATCCGTTTTTCCAGTCGCCTACATATATTTTACCGCTTCCGGGAATTACAGCAGACATAACAGATGCTAAAGCAGGACTTTTGCGTTTTTCGAGCGAATATTTAATTGCTGTTTCAAGTAATTCAGTCTCGGCTTTAGTATTTAAATTGCTGACTAATACAGAATTATCAACAATAAGCTTCTTTGAATCAATTAACAGCAATGAAGCAAATTTGTAAAAATCTTTTTTGTTTTTGGGAAAGGGCTGAAGCCCTAAAATGCTATCTGATAGATGGAATTGCCGAGCTAATAAATTCATTTTAAGTTCTTCTTCGAGAAAAACAATGTCGTTAGAAATTGTATAATATTCTTTTGCTTTATTAATTCCCGAAATATAATTTTTGCTTAAACGATACGATTGTACAAGCCTTATTTGATTGATTTTAACTTCCGGATGCATAAAATTAATTCTTTCATATTCTTCTGAAGCAAGCCTGTAGTCTTTGGTTTCGAAAAGCCAATTTGCATATTTTTCAGAATTTTCGAGGTTGAAAATATCCTGTGATTTTAGAATTAATGGAACTATAATTAGAAATAATATTTTAAAGAACGTTATCAATATATTTTCCATTTTTGTTTTTTCTGGGATATTTTTCGGGAGTATTTTTATTACATCGGGTTAGTCTATCGAAAGCATTTAGTGACCCTGCAAATATACCGTATTCAGAAACTGACTCAATAGCATATTGCGAACAAGATGGTTCAAAAACACATGTTTGAGAATCTTGTGAAGAGATTAAAAACTTATATAGTCTGAAAAGCCCTCTGACCATTATTGATAGCTCGGAAGGTGTTTTATTGTTTTTAATTTTATAATGGTTGTGATGACTTTTTTCAGAAGAAGAAAACTGCATTACTTCATTTTTTGTTTGACTTAAACAACTGAATGAATAAAGAAGCAGAAGAAAATAAACTAAATATTTAAATTTTTGAATCATGTTAAGTGAGCTTTTCGAAAAACTATTTCTTTTAACTTATCAAAGTTTTAAAAAAACAAAATAGTTAAAATAAAACCTTATATGCAAACAAAGTATTTAGTTCGGAATCAGATAAATTCAAGTATTTATTCATAATTTCTTTAGTATGTTCACCTAATGACGGAGCGTTCGTTTTAATTTGTACTGGTGTTTCATTAAACTTCATCGGTGTATTTGTAATTTTCAACCTTCCAGCGATTGGATGATTTATCTCTTTAAAAATTTCTCTTTCCGAATTATGGCTATCGTTAAAAACCTCATCAATATTTCTTACTTTTCCACAAGGAAGTCTTTCTGAATAGAATGCTTTAATTACTTCATCAGTAGAGTTTTTGGATGACCATTCTTCTAATATTTTATCAACTTCCTGCCAACTTTGTTTTCGTTTATCGGGAGAGTTAAATTTTTCATTATTTAGCAAATCTTCCCTTTCGATAATTTTCAGAATTTTACTCCACATTTCATTTGTTAACGATGTGTGTGCAATATATCCATCGGAGGTTTTATAGCATCCATGTGGCGATGTGCCGGGATGATGATTTCCGGTGCTTTTAATACCTTCTTTAATTAAATCTATTTCCGACTTATTTTTAATGCTTTCGTAAATCAAAAAGCTGTTATCCATTATCGAAATAATTGAGTCGTACATTGCTATATCAACAAACTGTCCTATGCCGGTTGCTTTTAAATGATATAGTGCTGATGAAATTGCGAAAGCAGCATTGGTAGCCGAAATATAATCAACAACGCTTAAAGGACTTCTTAATGGCATATTGTTTTCAGGAAAACCATTAAGCGATGCCAAGCCCGATTCTGCCTGAATCATAATGTCGTAAGCAGGTTTATGAGAATTTTTATTGTTGTGTCCGTAACCTGAAACCGAAACGTAAATAATATTTTCCTTGAGCTTTTTAACATCTTCGTAACTTAAACCAAATTTTTCCATAACTCCGGGTTTGAAATTCTCGGAAATAACATCAACATGAGGAATTAATTTTTTGATTATTTCGAGCCCTTTAGGGCTTTTCAAATCTATACATAAGCTTTTTTTGTTACGGTTAACCTGAATAAAAAATGTACTTACTCCATTAATTTTTGGTCCGGTATTACGAAGTGTGTCGCCAACTTCCGGCGGTTCGACTTTTATTATTTCAGCACCTAAATCGGCTAAAAGAGTTGTAGCATAAGAGCCTGCAATAACCTGACAAAAGTCTAAAATTGTGATTCCTTCAAAAATTTGCTTTTTATTTTGATTAGGCATAATCAAGAATTTAATAGAACACAACCAAAAGCAGCTAGAAACTGCGATTTTTCTGGACTTTCAGCAGAGGGAAATTTATCTCTGAATAATTTTACAATTTTAGGGTGGCTGTCGGGGATTCCTCCTGTAATTATTAGTTTATCTTCTATTATTGAAAGTTCTATGCAGCGGTCAATCACAGAGTTATAGATGCCAAGTATAAGATTTTGAATTGATGTTCCTTGTTTGATTCGTCCTATAATTTCAGAAACTGCAAAAACAGTACAGAAACTATTAATTTGAAAAACTTCGGTTGCTTCTTCGGCAAACTGATTAAATTCTTTGGCTGTAATATCAAGCCTGAAAGCGATTTCCTCAATAAAAGAACCTGTTCCTGCTGCACATTTGCGATTCATTTTAAATTTATCAACTTGCCCGTTATCAGTAATTTTGATATACTTTGTGTCCTGTCCGCCAATATCTATTACCGAACATTTGCATTTGTATATATGATAAACTGCTTTTGCCAGAGCAATAATTTCAGAATTAGCAATAAATGGAATATTCAATTGTTCTCTGCCATAACCGCAAGTAAAAACTGGTGATGAGAATTTGTAATTTTCCGAAAATTTATCTAATATTTTTGTGGCAGCTTTATTAAAATCGAAACCAGTGCGAACTGCATAAAAATCAAGTATTTCGTTCTTTTTATTTACAATTACACCCTTTGTGTATGAGGAGCCGAGGTCTATTCCTATTTTGTGCATTTGCTTAGTTAGAGGTTTGATGTTCGAGGTTCTTCGTCATTGCGAGGCACGAAGCAATCTTTAATTTCTTGAAGACAATTGACTTATAAATGTTTCAATAGCAATAATTGCCTGCTCTTCGCTGAAACAACGAGAATCGTTAAGGTCGCCATGAATTTCAATATATGGAATCTTTGTTTTTGCATTTAAACGAACAGGTAAACCAAAATGTGTATTTGAATTTCGCATACATGTTTTCGATTCGTGATAAATCATTCCATCAATTGAAAATTCTTTGAGAAGTTTTTCAAATACTTTTTCTTTTTCATCATCGCTTCTAACAATAAATAATTTACAATAAGCCAATGCAGCCGATTCGAAAGGATTTTTTGAATCAAGGTCGTCGAAAACCCAACTGTTGCAATAAGTTGATGCAACTATGCAAGTATTAAGATTTGCAAATAATTTCGACATACTGCTGAGTTTGTACCAAAGCGGCATTCCGTCCCAGTAAATTCGATATTTTTCGTTTGGAACTGCACTAACTCCGGTATTGATTCTTTGTTGTAATTCTGAAAGTAAAATTCTGTAATAGTCTATTGCATATTGAGTTCCACGCATTACAACTATTGGTCCCATGTGTATTGCTGAATCGAAAAAATTAATCGGCGAAGGTTTGCTTTTTGCAGTTTCAAGAACTTGTCGCCAAAGTACGCAGCCATCGTGTGATAAACCAATTGTTTCGCGATATTTATCAATATCAAATTTTTGTGTTGCAACTTTTTCAATTTTAGGGACAAGTTCCTCAAATTGTTTAGCTACATATTGAATTATTCCAGTTGTTAATTCATTAATATTAAGCGGTGTACTGATTCCTAAAACTGGAACATTATAATGTCTTGCATAAAACGAAAACCAGTCGGCAACTTCTTTGCATTGGTTAGTATTATAAACTAAAATATCGGGTTTTGGAACAGTTTTAAAACCACTTTTCTGAAGCGGAGTTTCGTTTTGCAAAAAAGCTCCTATATCGCTTGTAAGGTATGAGCAAATTTCGGGAGAATAACCATGAGATACAGCAGTTGGAATGTATTTTTCAGCCATTTTTGAAGCTCCAAGCATTGCGCCGTGATTTTCAGGAAAGTAAACTTCAAATCCCATTGAATAAAGCAATTCAGCCGGTCCAACGCTTGTGCACCATGCAATTTTTTTATTTCCTGTTTCAGTAGCAGTTTTTAATCTTTGAAAATAACTGTCCATTGTAGTACGAAGACTATTAACAGATTGTAATTTTACTGATTCCGATTTTTCTTGACTCATAAATTGATTTCTAAATTATATATTTTATAAAAATTTTATTTAACAGCAAAGACAAATGTTTCAGCATCAGTTCTATGCTGAGGAAATTTTATTTTTTCCTCTTTTAAACCTTCTAAATGAAATTGAATAGCCTCAAAAATGTTTTTTTGAACCATTGATTTTGTTGTGCCTGTTGCAATACAACCTGGTAAATCAGGAACATAAGCACTAAAACCTGTTTCGGTTTTCTCATAAATAATAACATATTTAATCATAATTACATTTTTTCTATTTGAGCTTGTCTGAATATACTGTTTATAGTTCCTTTATTAATATCATCAGACATTTTGTGTACAGCCACAGTAACTAATCCCTTTTTAGTTAAATGTTTAAATTGTCTGTGGCTTCCTTTCTGACGTGATAAATACCATCCATCATTTTCAATAATTTTAATTATTTCGCTAACCTTCATTAAAAAAATGAGTTCTATATGTAAATGTACAAATTTAAAAGCTTTTTTTACTTTTTTTCACTTATTTTATATTAACTTTCAATATTAACTCTGTCACTCTGAGTATTAGGCTCAGATATTAAGATAAAAATCAAATCTTCGTTGAAATTATTTATAATTCTGTGTATAGATTTTGCCGGAATGTGAATGCTTTCGTTTTGATTTATAGTAATCGTTTCATTATCAATTTCAAATGTTGCTTCGCCTGATAAAATATAAAATAATTGCTGTGCTTTTTCGTGATAATGTAACTTTTCGGAAGTTCCGGGTGGCATTTGTTCTTTTATTATACTCAAAGAATCACTTCTTAATAAATGCCAGCCTTCGCACATACTTCCCCAATTGTAATGTTCGGAATTTTTGGTATTTATCTTTTTTAACACTCCTGATTATTAATTTGTTTTAGCTACTAATTTAACGAATAATAACGGATTATGAATTGTCGCAGTGTTTTTTTGCTTGGATTAAATGAGGTTCAACTATCCTCTTGCACAAAAGCGAGAAAATGCTATTACATTAAATGGGATTCTGTAACCCTGCAAAAAAATATAGTCAACAATTAGATGTTAGCTGTGGTGCTGTTTTGTCCACTGTTTCGGAAGTCCTATAGTCCGAAGCATTTCGTTTGCTTTTTCCAATTTGTCAGGGAATAAAACAATGTCATCATATTTGTTTAATGACTTGTCAATTCGCACAATCGGAATTTTCCTTTTTTTGATTTCTTTGATAATTTTCATCGCTTTCATAATACAAAGATAATTATTTTAATTCTATCAATATTTATTCTTTTCTTTTTACTAGAAACCCATCGTATTCAACATTTTTTTTGAAAGTTTCCCATTCGTTTTTTCGTTCTCCCAAAATCTCAAAGTCACGTGTTACATCAGATAGATATTTTGTAATTCCCATTCTATATAGCCGTGTCCGTGCTTTTGTGCTACCTGTTGCATAAATTGCAGCGTCTGGATACTTGTCTGTGAAAGCGTAAACCGTTGCTACAACTGTTGCTAAAACTTTTTCACTATCGCCATTGTTTGAAATAACTGTGTCATCAATTTCTCCAGTGGTTTGGTCTTTGTCGCCAAAAGCAAGGTTATAAACATTTTTCAAATTTGTCTGCTTGAACTGAACTCGTTTAAAAATAAGCCCTTTTGTCCCTTCACTGATAAATTCGTAAGTCAAAAACTTGTCTCCAGAAGCTAATGGATATTTGGGTAATTTCATTTTTTTCTATCGTTGAATTTTCATCAAAAGTAACTTTTTCTCTGTCAATTCGGAATTGGCACTGTCGCTATAGTATCACCATTAACTATTATCTTTTAAAAATTTGTGACAATTTACTTAACAATTATCCCAATTAGCTTTTCTTTTTTCGAGAAATGAATTAATTCCTTCGTTTCCATCTTTTGTTTCCATTAACTCATTAACGAATAAATCGGTAAAAACGGGAAGATTTTTTTTCATAAAATAAT
>MENC01000285.1:5218-5576 GCA_001768155.1 Bacteroidetes bacterium GWA2_30_7 | reverse complement strand
AAACCGATAGATTTTGCTTCTTCGGCTGAAATAATTCTACCTGTAATTAACAACTCTTCGGCTCGTGCATTTCCAATTTTCAGAGGTAGCATAATTGATGCAGGTGGGGCAAAAACACCTAATAAAATTTCAGGTTGTCCTACTTTAGCAGTTTTATCGGCAAAAATGAAATTGCAGGCAAGAGGTAATTCAAATCCGCCACCGAGGCATTGTCCTGATATCTTTGACATTGTAGGAATGTGCAAATCAATTATTGTATGGAAAATGTTATGAAAAGTAATTAGCATTTCTTCGGCTTTGTCTTTGGTGTGTTCTTCTACGCTTGCGCCAAATGAAAAGTTTTTTCCTGCGCCTTCAA
>MENC01000285.1:0-5191 GCA_001768155.1 Bacteroidetes bacterium GWA2_30_7 | reverse complement strand
TTTTATAAGATTTTAGCAATGAAATTAATTCATTCATCATAATGTTGTCGAGAATATTTCCTTTGCCATCGTCAAGTATTATTCTTGCAACTGAGTTATCGTGTGTGTATTCTACTTTAATTTTTTGCATATAAAGAGGTTTGAAGTTTAACCTACCCCCAACCCCTTCCAAAAGAAGGGGAGGAAGAAAATTTGTTTTTATTAAGTTCCGAACTTTTTAAAAGTTCGGAACTTTAATTATTATTTTTTATCTGAATTGAGGTGAAATTGCTTTAATCATTTCATCATTCCATTCGTGTCCTAGTGCAAGCATTTGGCGGAGTTTTATAAAGTCAACTTCACGGTTATCTTTTGGTCCATCATTAAAAGCACGGAACCCTGCTTTTCCTTCAGTCATCATATTGAGAGCCAGCCAGTCGCGGTTGCTTTCTTTGTTTTTGTCCCAATGCTCAAGTTTCTTTTTACGGATCGAATTTATTGTTTTGCTAAGGCAATTTGGCATAGTCATAAGAAGTTTTGTACAGAATTTTTCGACTGCTGCATCAAGCATTGCAAGGTCAACTGTACCGGATTTCATAATTTCTTTTGCTTTTGCCAAATCATCTCCGGTTTTTGATTTTCCATAAACTATTTCTCCTTTTTCATTAACCCATTTATCGGTATAAACCATTGGATTTGGAACGAATTTATCGCCAACTTTCAATGCAGGAACAATTTCGGTTAACAAACCCATTCGGAAAGCTTCGTGAGCCGACCATGGGTCGCAAACTGTGCATGAAAACATTGCATTTTCTACTCCTACAAACAAATGAAGAAAATCGGTCGAACCGCCGTCAGGAGCACTCCCGTGTTTTGGACCTGCCTGACCAAATCGGGCTAAATCCTGCGATATTGTATAATCACATGCCATTCCGATTTCCTGACCACCACCAATTCTCATTCCGTTTGCACGGCAAACAATCGGTTTATCGTTCATTAAGATTGCAGAAACCATGTCGTTGAATAAACGCATATATTGTTTATATTCCTGCGGATTTCCTGCATAATATTCGGCATATTCTTTTGTATTGCCGCCTGTGCAGAAAGCTTTATCGCCGACTGCTGTAAATACAACAGCAACAACGCTTCTGTCGTTTGAGGCTTCACGCATTGCAAGTATTACTTCCTTAACTGCTCCTGTTGTGTAAGAGTTATATTGCGATGGATTATTCAAGAAAATCCATGCATTATATAATCCTTCAATTGGTTTACCTGCTTTATCTAAGCAAGGACGTTTTTCGAAGAGTATTTCTTTATACTCTGTGTTTACGAGGTTGTGACTTTTTAACATAATATAAATTTATTTTTTCTTTTTAATTGTGTGTTTAAATTTTAAAATAGCAAAATTCAATGCAATAGTGGTTTTGATTTAGGTAGCTGAGTTGAATATTTGATTTTTAAGAGGTGGTGGAAATTTTCCACCACCTCTTCTTTTTCAGCTTTTGTCAATTCAAAAATATATCCTTGCGGAAACTTTCCCGGATTATTTTTAACAGCTTTGTTAATATCGCGAGTTTCCACACCATAAAGTTCTGCAACATCACTATCAAGAATAACCTTTAGCTTTCGAACTTCAATTATTTTGTTTTCAACATTTTCAAATTTTACTGGATGTGTCATATTTAATGAGTTATTCTTATATATTTTTCGTTTTTAGCAAATGTAATAAAAATTTAAAATTACAATTTTTTTCAATAAAAAACATTTGACCTCAACGTAATGTTGTTTAAAATCAATCATTTATCTGTTTTTTGATTTGAATCGTTTACTTCTGACTAATTCTACTTCTTTTGTAACTTCCTCTGGAGTAATGTCATTGTTTTTAAGTTCGTCTAATAAATTTTTTAATTGCTTTTTATAAGTATCTTTTTCAAATTCTCCAATACTTTTCCATTCGTTATTTTCAACGCTTTTCAGGATTTCTTTTTCATAATTATCTAAATGTAATTTTTTCATATTTTAAAATGCTACTTTTCAATGAAATATCAAATAATTTATTCAAAGTCAGGCACTAAAATCGAACGTTTTTTGTATTTATGTTCTAATGTATTTTTGAAAACTTCATTGATTTTCGAAAGAGGAAAAGTTTCAATAAAATCATCAATTTTCAATTTGTCAGTTGCAATAAGGTCAACTACTTCGGGATATAATTCGGGTTTGCAGCCCCATGTTCCAATGAGTTTTGCATCGAAAGCCATTAAATTACTAAGTCTTACATCTGGTTTGTCCATTGTAAAGCCTACTATTGAAAGTGTTGATGTAAAGGTAATTAAATTAAATGCTAATTCTTGTCCGGCTTTTGTTCCTGACATTTCAAATATTTTCCAACCAAATTTTGAAGTTCCAAGTTCTTTTGCAATGTCTTTTACACTTCCTTTAATTGTTTTAATATCAAGACCTTTTACGTTTAATATTGAGTCAATTCCGTTATCTTTTGCAATTTTTAGTTTTTCATCGTCAATATCAAGTGCTAAAACTTTTGCTCCAAATATTTTTGCAATTAAAGCAGCATAAACTCCAACTCCGCCAACTCCAATAACTATTGCCAAATCACCAGTTTCGAGTTCCGATTTTTTTATTACCTGATATGGTGTTGAAATTGCATCGGCAATTACTGATAATTGTCTTAAAGAATATTTATCAAGTACTTTTTCCGGAACTTCACACAAAAATTTTGAAGGAACTTTTATATGTGAGGCAAATCCTCCATGAAAATCGTTTCCGGGCATTAACTGATTCTGACACATATTGCTGCGTCCTTTTTTGCAGAGTTCACATTCGCCGCATGGTAAAACTGCCGGAATTATAACTTTTTTCCCAACCCATTTCGGGTCTCCGGCTATTACTTTTCCACTAATTTCGTGACCTAATGTCAACGGAAGTTCTTTTTTGGTTTTTACTCCATAATGCCAGAAACTCAAATCGGTGTGGCATACTCCGCATCCCGCAATTCGTACTAATGCTTCGGTATTATTTACGTCTGGCAATGAGCTTTCAACTAATTTAAAATCAGCATTTAATTGGGTCATTTGCCATGAATACATTTTATTTTCCATATATAAATCGTTTGATGTTTTTAGTTTGAAGTTGCTAAGTTAACCATTTAACCTCTTTACCACATAGGCACATAGTTACATAGGTTTCACATAGCTTTTTATTATATTACTTAATTTCATTTTTAGTTGTAATTGCTTTAATAAGATTTGTAAGGGTTAAATTCAGGGGAGTACGGATATAGTGTTTTCGCCCGTAATCAACAATTTTACCATTCATATAATCTATTTCGGTTCGGCGTTTATTCATTAAGTCAATAGCAAGAGAAGGCATGTGATTTCCTGCATTACTTAAATAACGTATGCAGAGTTTTACAAAGTTTTCGGGCAATTTTATTTCTTCCGCTTTTGCGACTTCAACAGCCTCATAAATAAGCTGTTCTACTATTTCGAGAGTGTCTGGATTATTCATTGCTTCTTTCATTGTTAAGCCCGATAATGCACATAAAGGACTAAGTGCTGCATTTAATATGGTTTTTTCCCAAATTTTATTTGCAACTATAAATGAATCAACCTTTTCGGTTTTTAAATTTACAGAATTTAAAGTATCAGCCATCCATTTTGCTATTTCCTCTTGTGAATCGTCAACCGATGCAACATAGTTTGGTGGATTGAAAAAATTAACTGCTGTTACATTTGGCGACTGAAGTGTGCCTGCGAAATTAACTACCATCCTAAAAATTTGGGAATCTCTGAAATGTGAAATATATTTTACTCTGATGTCAATTCCATTTTGTGCACTTAACAAATAAATATCTTTTTTTGCCTTCTTTTCAATCTGCGAAATTATTGAGTCAACATGATATGCTTTTACTGCACTGATTAACAAATCGAAATCGTGTTCCAATAACTCTTCAATCGAATTATAAACGTGTTTGAAAAATGCTTTTTTCTCAATTTTATCAACTAATTCTATTCCATTTTTACGAATTAATGTGAGTTTATCTCTGTCGAGGTCGGTAATTGCTATTTCGCAACCGGCTTCTTTGAAGTGTACCGCAAGTGTTTGTCCGATAGGACCTAAGCCAATTATTCCAATTTTGAGATTTTTCATTTCTAAGAAATTATTTCAATTAATATATTTTATTTTTAATAGCATTACAAATGCTAATATTATAATGTTCGGGATTGCAAATCCCGAACAGCAACGAAATTGCTCTTTCGGATTTGTAATCCGAAAGTACATATTATTAGGATTTGTAATCCGTTTGTCATTTTTTATAATTTATAAAATTATTCTTGCATCAACTGCACAAATCTGGTCGTCGAATGCAAAAAGTGGATTTAAGTCAAGTTCTTTAATTTCAGGAAACTCGCTGACAAGCATTGATATACGTTGAATTATTTCGATAATTTTCGATTTGTTCATACCTTTTTCGCCTCTGTAACCTGTAATTAATTTTGATGCTTTTATTGAACTGAGCATTTCTTCAGCTTCAAAATCCGAAACAGGAGTAATGTTGAATGAAACATCTTTTAATAATTCCACAAAAATACCCCCAAGTCCAAACATAATTAAATGACCAACACCAGCTTCGGCTTTTGCTCCAATAATCAGTTCTTTTCCTTTTGGAAGAAAATTCTGAATAAAAAATTTAATATCTGTGCCAAAATCAGAATACATTTTATTTATTACCGATTCTAATTCTGTATTATTCTTGATGTTAACCGCCACTCCACCAACATCGCTTTTATGAATAATTTTCTCAGAATCAACCTTAACAACTATTGGAAAACCTAACGTGCCTGCATAAGTTATTGCTTCGTCTTTGTTTTTTGCAATTTTCCATCCGGCTACAAGAATTTTAAAGGCATCCATCACAGAATACACATCTTCAGCCGACATTATTTCGATTTTATTTGTTTTATATTGATTTAAAATATTTTTAACCAAAGTTAAATTAACATCATCGAATATTTTTACATTTCCTTTTGGTTTAGAGCTTATTGCATTATATCTTACTAAAGATGAAAGTGCTTTGGCGGCAGTTTCGGGATAATCAAAACATGGAATACCTCCTTCGTTAAAAATTTTCGAAGTTTCAGCCCAATTTTGTTTATCGGTTATATAATTGCAAACAATCGGCTTTATTTGTTTT
>MENC01000284.1:14926-17823 GCA_001768155.1 Bacteroidetes bacterium GWA2_30_7 | reverse complement strand
TTTATTACACACCAACTCTAACTGGAAATTATGAATTAGTCCATACAAATCAGAATAGTACCGATACTACATATATTTATTATCCTAAAACTTCGATGGCTGGATGTTACTCAGTTACAGCAATTGACTCATTTTTAAACGAAAGTAATTTAATTACTAGATTTTGTATCGATAATTGTTCATATTACGAATTGCCAAATGTTTTTTCGCCTGATGGTGATGGCGAAAACGATTATTTTAAGCCTGGTCCATATAAGTTTGTTGAAAAAATTGATTTAAAAATATTTAATAGATGGGGAGTGCAGGTTTTTCATACCGAAGACCCCGATATTAACTGGAATGGAACTTATATCGAAAACAATAAGCCTGTAACAGATGGAGTATATTATTATATTTGTGATGTTTATGAACAAAGGCTAACAGGCTTGGAACCAAGAACACTTTTAGGATTTATTCATGTTTTCAATAATAAACAAAAAACTTCGGAGTAAAATGGTTAACAAACTTATAATATTAATTTCATTAATTATTTTCTCACTGACATCTAATTCTCAGGATAATAAGGATAATTATTATAAAGCATCTGCATATATTTATTATAATATTTTAGATTCAACTATTATTTATATTTCAAAAAATATTGATTCTGAAAAAAATAACTATAAAAATTATATTATAAGAGGCGATTGTTATTTTAATTTAAAAATGTATGAAAATGCTTTAAACGATTTTTTAACCGCAGAAAATTTGAAGCCTGAAATTGCCGAATACAAAATTGCCAGATGTTATTCCATGTTAAACGATTATAAAAATGCTTTTGAATATTTACAACGACATTTGCAAAAAAGTGAAAAAAATACACAAGCATCTATTAAATTAGATACAGCTTTTAAAAATATAAATACACTTAAACAATGGAATGAAATCTGGTTAAATGAATGGTATTCAAAAGCTGAAACTGCTTTATTTGATGCAGAATACGCTATCAAAAAAAATCAATACAATGATGCAATTGAAATGTTAACTCAGTTTTTAGAAAAACGAACAAAAAGTCATCAGGCATATTATTTACGTGCGAAGGCTTCAATTGCTTTACAAAATTATAAAGCCGCTATCAATGATATAGAAAAAGCCATAGAAAATTCACCAAAAAATGATTTATACTGGTTCGAAAAAGGCAAACTAAATTTTTTAGAAGAAAATTATAAAAAAGCTTACGAAGATTTTAATACAACAATTAATTTAAATCCCGATAATTTATTTTACTTTTTTTTCAGAGCAAAGGCAGCAATAAAAATTGAAAATTATTCTATTGCACTCGAAGACATGAATTTATTTATGAAATATTATGGTCGAGAAGCAGAAGAAAATTACCAGATGGGTTTAATATACTTAAAAAATAAAGAGTTCATTGATGCCTTACCATTTCTAAATATTGCACTCGAAAAAGACCAATCTAAATATGAATACTTTACAAGTCGTGGAATTGCATATTTAAATACAAATTCTCCAAAATTATCAGAAAGTGATTTTACAATGTCGCTCGACCTTAATCCAAAACAAAATGAAGTTTGGTTTTTCAGAGGTTTAGATAGAGCTAAATTAGGAAATTCTGTTGGCGCATGTTCAGACTGGGAAAAGGCTTTCGACATGAAATATGTTGATGCTGTAGAATATTTAAAGAAAAATTGCTGGAAATAATTTTTATTTTCCAATAAATTATATATAACTTTGATTGTATATATTACTTTAAGTATTTTGAGAAAAATCTTTTTTATACTTTATTTATTAATCGTTTCAATTATTTCTTATTCTCAAGAAGTATTGATTAATGAAATAAGCGTAAACCCTGCTGGATTAGATACTTCTTTCGATTCTGGAATTAATGCTAATTCATTATATAATTTGTATTCTAATTATCAACCTGCTGCAAATAGAGAATGGGTCGAATTATTTAATCCCAGCAGTACACAAAGTGTTGATATTGGATGTTATACATTAGGTGCAAATACAAGTAATTTTACATTAGGCGAAAATTGGGGAGCATTAACTTTTCCTACAGGTACAATTATTCCACCTCTAGGATATATAATTGTTGGTGGAAACGAGTCAGATGTTCCAACACTTGATTTTGACCTTAATTATTATCGTTATAATTTTTATCAAATTGAATATCTTGATGGTGATTATTATCGATGGTTTTTAAGAAATAATTGGGGTTGGTGTGCTTTATACAATCCTAATGGCGAAGTAGTTGATGCCATTTATTGGGCAGATTCGCTTGGAAATCAGGACGATTTATATATTCAAGAAGAATATTCAAACTCAATAAATTCCCTTACAACATGTAATGGATATATGGAACTCCTTGCAGCAGCTTATATTACTGATATAGAATTTATTGGGCTAATTCAATCGGAAGACTCAACATTTCAGCGAATACCTGATGGAGGTGAGTGGGGCGAATCACAAGAACCATCAACTCCCCGAAATTGTAATGGAGGATGTTATGATTATACATTTCAAAACGTTTGTGAATCAGATATAATGCACTTTAATGTTGTTAATTTAACTAATAACGACGTTGACTCTGCACATTGGGATTTTGGAGATTATTCAAGTGGTTCACTTAATTATTCTAACGACACTGTTACTTCTCATTTTTATACATTATCTGGAAATTACGATGTTCAACTAATAGTTTATTTTGATAATTTTTCGGATACAATAACTAAAACCGTAACAGTTTTTAATTCCCCACAAATTAATCTTGGCAATGATATAATTTTATGTCCTGATAAAACAACTACACTTCATGCCGGTAGCGGATTTTCAAATTATTTATGGAGCACAAACAGCAACGATTCGTTACTCAACATTTCATCTGCCGGAAATTA
>MENC01000284.1:12018-14847 GCA_001768155.1 Bacteroidetes bacterium GWA2_30_7 | reverse complement strand
TATATTGGGTAGAAACTACAGATATAAATTCTTGTAAACAAAGAGATTCTGTTACTCTAGTTATTGCTCAAATTCCATTTATTGAACTTGGAAGTGATACTTTAGTTTGTAATTCTCCAAATATAATTCTAAATGCTTATAACTCAGGTGCAACATATTTTTGGTCAACAAATGAAATTTCTCAACAAATTAATGTGTCAACATCCGAAAAATACAAAGTAACAGTAACTAATAATTGTGGAATTTATATTGATTCAATTTCTGTTGTTTTTAACCAAAAACCTCAATATACTTTAAATGATACAACAATTTGTAATGGAGATTCAGCAATTTTATCAATAAATAATATTTATGAAAGTTATTCGTGGTCAACAGGTGAAACTTCCAGCAAAATTACAATTAAAGATGCGGGAAGCTATTCAGTTACAGTTTCTAACGAATGTGGAGCAACTATAAAATCAATTAAAATAAATAAAATTTCGCCTCCAACAATAGATTTAGGAAACGATACTTTGATTTGCGACGAAACTTCAATAATACTAAATGCAATGAGCGATAGCTCATCTTATCTTTGGTCAACCAACGATACAACTCAACAAATATCAGTAACAAATGCCGGAAAATATTTCGTAACAGTTACAAATAATTGTGGAAATAATATTGATTCTATTTCTATTCGATTTAATCAAATACCTCAATTTCTTCTAAATGATACTACAATTTGTATTGGCGATTCGGCAATTTTAATAATTAACGACATTTATGATAATTATTCGTGGTCAACAGGCGAAACTTCAAACAAAATTACAATTAAAGATGCTGAAAGTTATTCAGTTTCAGTCTCCAATGATTGTGGAACAACAATAAAAACTATGACTCTAAATAAAATTGCACCTCCATCAATAAATTTAGGAAACGATACTTTGGTTTGTAATCAACCATCAATTATTTTAGATGCACAAAATGAAAGCTCTACTTATAACTGGTCAACCAACGATACAACTCAACAAATATCTGTTAATGAGTCTGGAAAATATGGTGTAACAGTTACAAATCAATGTGATACAAGTACAAGTACATTAAATATTAAATTTGCTCAAATTCCATTTGTAAATATCAAAGATACAATTGTTTGTAAAGGAGATTCAATTAATATGTCAGTGAATGATAGTATAAATAGTGTAGAATGGTCAACTGGAGAAAATAAAAACAATATTTATTTAAAACATGAAGGAAATTACACAGTAACGTTATCAAATGATTGTGGAAGTGTTGTTGATACTTTTATTATTGTTCAAGAAGAAAAACCTGTTTTTTATTTAGGAAATGATACAACAATTGAAAAGGGAAACTCAATAATTTTAACAGCTAATTTTCCTAATACTGATTGTATTTGGAGTACCGGCGATACGAGTCATAATATTTCTGTTAACGAATCGGGTTATTATTGGGCAAGTCTTACTAATAAAAATTTCTGTGGTACTACTAACGATACAATTCGTATCGAAATTAATAATTGCAAAACAGAAATCGTTATCCCAAATACATTCTCTCCAAATGGAGATGGAATAAATGATGCTTTATTTATTCAAAATGATTGTAATACAGAAATTTCATTTGAGGTATATTCCAGATGGGGAGCTTTAGTTTATAGCAATTCTGCTAATATAATTACTTGGGAAGGAACAACTTTTTCGGGAGTAGCATTATCAGGAGGAGTTTATTATTATATTCTGACATACAGCAATCTAAATAATAATAGTGAAAGTGTTACCGGTTTTATTCAATTGTTTAAATAAATCTGATTCATAATAATTTTATCATTTTGAAATAGTATTTTTGTAAATCATTCATAATAAAAAAGATAATATGGCAAGCATCTTAATAAAAGGTGGAACAATAATTAATTTTGACAAGTCTTTTGAAGCTGATATTTTAATAAAAGACAATAAGATAGAAGAAATTGCAAAAAAAATAAAACACGAAAAAGCTGTTAAAATAAATGCAAAAAATAAGTTCATCTTTCCAGGAGCAATCGACCCACATGTACATTTACATTTAAAAACTCATGCAGGTTATTCTGCTGATGACTTTTATACCGGCTCATTAGCTGCACTTGCCGGTGGAACTACTACATTAATTGATTTTGTAACTCCAGTTAGAGGTCAATCATGGATTGAAGCTTTGATTGACCGAAAAAAAGATGCTGAAAATTGCCTTATTGATTATAGCTTTCACATGAGTCCAACCTGGTGGGGCGATAATAGTGCTGATGAAATGCTTAATTGTATTAAAAATGAAGGCATTAGCTCATTCAAAGTATATCTAGCTTATAAAGATAGTATTGGAATTGACGACAGTACTCTGATACATGTATTTGAAACAGCTGCAAATAATAATGCAATTGTAACATTACATTGCGAAAATGGCGATATTATTGATAAACTTCAAAAAGATGCCTTAAAAAAAGGCAATTTTTCACCTAGATATCATTCCGAAACTCGTCCTTCAGAATCTGAATCAGATTCTGTTTTTAAGGCAATTAATATGTCTAAAATATTAAAATGTCCTATTTATATTGTACATGTATCTACACAAGAATCACTTAAATTTATTAAAAATGCAAAAAAAAATAAGCAAGTAGTTTTTGCTGAAACTTGTCCTCAGTATTTAATGTTTAATGACTCTGTTTATAAGCAAATTGAGTTTAAAAGTGCAGCTTATGTAATGAGTCCTCCAATACGTTCAAAGAAAAATCAAAAAGCACTATGGGATGGATTATCCTCTAATATAATAAGTACAATTGGTACAGACCATTGTCCATTTAAC
>MENC01000284.1:0-11973 GCA_001768155.1 Bacteroidetes bacterium GWA2_30_7 | reverse complement strand
TGTTCATATAACCCAGCTAAAATTTTTGGGTTATCAAACCGAAAAGGTTATATTAAAAAGGGCATGGATGCAGATTTAGTAATATGGAACCCAGAAATTAAATCAAAAATATCGGTAAAAAATCATTTTCAAAATTGCGATATAGATATTTACGAAGGAATTGAAACCATTGGAATTCCCGAAACTGTAATTTCAAAAGGAATTGTTGCAATTGATTCAGGTTCAATTAATGTTGGAAATCTGAAAGGAGAATTTTTATATCGAAAAGAATTTAAAAAGAATGACTTCAGAAAATAATTTCTGAAGCCATTTTTTTAGTAAAATTTGAATTACGAAATATTAATTTTTCTAGACGTAACCTCATTCGACAATTGTTTTTTAGGAACTTCGATTTGCATAATTCCATTTTCAAATTTTGCAACAATATTTTCTAAATCCAAATCTTTTGATAAAGTGTATTTCTTTTCGAAATTTCTATAATCAAATTCTTTCAGGATAATTTTTTTGTCATCTTCAGTTTTATCTGAATTAACAGATGTGATTGTTAAAATGTTTTTTTCAACATTTATAGAAATTTGTTCTTTACTAATTCCAGGCAAAGCCATTTCAATTTTATAACTATTGTCGTTTTCATAAATATTAACCAATGGTTTTTGCTTTGTGTAGTCAAGTTTTTCTACTGTGTAATCAAAAAAACCATCAATTAAGTCGTTAAAGTTGAGTGTGTTTAAACCTGTTGTAAGGTTTGGATAATTGATAAGTGTCATAATTTTGTCCTCCGAATTTTAAATTATTAATTTGTAATCGGATTTTCAAATTTTGAACCATACTAAAAAATAAGACATTGTGTCCGGTAAGAGGTAAATATCTATGCCATAACGGCAGGCTAGAAATGAAAATGTGTTAAAGGAAGGTTCTTCTTTAACTCTTCAGTTGTGGTTTTAAATACCAACCAGTCTAAAATTACTTGTGCTAATTCTTCATTAAGGTCAGTAATTTTGAATTTAAATTTTTCTCTTGTAGAATGAGTCTTTTTTTTAGTAACCTCTGAAGTACCTTTTTCGTGAATTACAATTTTTACTCTATTTGGTTGAGATGGGATTTTAAAAAAAATACGTCTCCAACACAAGTATAGCTCTGAAGATAATTTCAGAAATAAAAGTTTTTTTTCGAAATGAACATAAGCAGAACCATAAAATTCATATACTGGGTCGCCTTGTAAATGAGTATATCCAAGCTCAATACTTGGTTTTCTAAATTCAACAGATACTTTCGAAGCTCGTTCAATTAAAAAATTCAATTTATTATTCAAAGGTTCTAAAAGTTGAATATTACATTGAATAGTTTCAATTTCAGAATCTGTTCCTTGAAACTGAATATTATCTTTTATTTTTTGATTTTCTTCTGCTTTTTCTAGCCAACTACTCATTATTTCTAAAAACTATTATTGAGATTAAAATAATGTTAAAATTATAAATATTTGGGCTAAAAAATTATTAACCTTTAATTTATTTACTAACAAAATGAATTTAATATTGTTAGTTAAGAACAATATAATCTGTTTTTATTTCTTGTTTTATTTCAGCATTATCATCAATTGATGGAATTTCATCTTCATCATCTTCAATTTCATTTTTTGTATCAGGTGGTCCATATTTTCTGAAATAAAATGCTAGAATACTTCCAGTAATAAGACCATATAAATGTGATTCCCATGATATTTCAACTTTTAAAGGTAAAATTCCCCAAATCATTCCTCCAAAAATAAATGTAACTAAAAGTGTAAGTGCTAATAATTGAAAGTTTTTTCTTATAATTCCACTTACAAATAAAAATGCACCTAACGAATACACTAAACCGCTTGCTCCAACATGGTAAGCTTCACGAATATATATAATATGAACATGATTCTTTATTATATTAAATGCTGGAATTATTCCAATCCACACAAAAACTCCGGTTAATAACCAAGAAAATATTAAAATTTTATATGAAACCGGTCGATAAAAGTAAAAAACCGCAAAACTAAATAGGAATAAAGGAACACTATTCGAAATCAGATGCGAAAAATCTGCATGAATTAACGGTGATAAAAAAATTCCTTTTAAACCAGAAAATGTTTGTGGCAATAATCCATACTTAACAAGACTAAAATCAAAAACAACTTCATAAGATTTTATAAGCCATAAAACTACTTGTAGTAAAATAGGAATAATTAAACTATGCTTTAGTCGTTTTTTTTCTGAAAGCATTTTTATACAAATGTAGTTGTATTCGAGTTAATTTCATAAAATTAAATAGTGTGCAAACTTAGCTGTAAAAAAGTATAATGTTAAAAGTAAAAAAGGCTTTGACATCAACAGATTTAGTGCAACTAAGAAAACTACTTATTTTAAGAAATAACAAATTACAAGTATCAAATCTCAAATAAATTTCAAATAACAATTACTTAATATTCAAACGGTTTTGTGAATTGAAATTTTGAGAATTGGAATTTATTTGACATTTGTTTTTTGTTTTTTGGCGTTTTCTCATTAACAGATTTATTGAAATACTTTGATATTTGACTGTGAAAAGCACTTTAATATAAACAAACAATGAAACAATTTAAAAATTTAGCAATTTTACTTTTGTAAAATGATTGATTAATTAGTTATAATTGCTTAAATTTGCCCTAATGCTTAAAAGATTAATAATATTATTTTTATTATTTTCTTCAATTTTAAGTTTCTCTCAGGAAGTTGAGACTAAACCAAAAAATGATGTACTTAAAAGATTTTTTTTTGGTGGAAATTTTGGTCTTCAGTTTGGATATAAAACCTTTATAGACGTATCACCATTAGTTGGTTATAAATTTACTGATAAATTTTCTTCAGGCGTAGGGTTTATTTATAATTACTATTCAAATAACGTCGATGGGTATAAATTTAATACAAACATTTATGGTGGAAAGATATTCGGGTCATATTTTATTTATGATAATTTGTTCTTACATTCTGAGATAGAGGCATTAAGCCTTGAAACTGTTTTTTTTGATTATGCTAAACAATATCAAAATCAAGATAGATTTTTGGTAACAAGTATTCTGGTTGGTGGTGGATATAAATTTATGCTTGGTAAAAATTCAGGTGTTAATGCAATGATTTTATTTAATTTAAATGAATCTGCCAATTCACCATATACAAATCCTATTTTTCGATTAGGTTTTGTTTTTTAACATTTTTATCTTCTTATTTTGTAACTTCAATTTGTTTTCAGAAAAATCTGAATGAATATAATTAAAAAACTGCCCATAGGGCATAAATGACAATAAAAACACAAGTAACAATGACGCTTTTTCCCGTAGGGAATATACATTGTTATAGAAGCGAGTTTAGTGTTTGGCATATTTGGTTTTTTGTTAATGTTCTACGGACAAAATTTATTTATATATTGTTTTTATTGACATTGAAGCCCTATGTGCTAATACTCTGAAATCAGTTTGAACTTACCTTATTTTTAGGTGAATTAAACTTGTGCCAACACCTGTAAATTTCTTAAAATTCCCTAAAACAATTTTATTATTGAATTATTATATTAAACTTTGCAGTAGAAATGCAATATTATGTAATTAAAAACAAAATTTTATGTTGATTGAAAAGAATAAAGTAGTTTCTCTTTCTTATGAAGTTAGAGTTGATACATTTGATGGAGAGATAGTTGATAGTGCCGATAAAGATAATGCACTTTCATTTATATATGGTAGTGGAAATATGCTGCCTGAATTTGAAAAAAAAATATTAGGTTTTAAAAAAGGTAACGATTTCAAATTTAATTTAACCAGCGAACATGCTTACGGTGTTTATAATGAAGAATTTTTAATGGAACTTCCATTAGACGTTTTTAAAGAAAATGGTAAAATAAATGACAAATTAATGTTTGAAGGAAATGTAGTTCCGATGCGTGATGAGCAAGGAAATCAATTTGATGGATTAATTCTTGGATTTGATGATAAAATTGTAAAAATGGACTTTAACCATCCATTAGCAGGAAAAGAATTATTTTTCACCGGACAAATTACAGAAGTTAGAGATGCTACTGCTGATGAAATTAGCCATGGTCACATACATGGACACCACCACCACGATCACGAACATAACCACGAATGTGGAGGACACCACTAAAAAAAAAAAGCCCGATTTTTCGGGCTTTTTTTATTATTTAATTATGACTAATTATGACCAAGTTCCTGTTGTTTCAGTACCATTTTCATCGTAAACATACCATGTTCCAGTACCGGCAGCAGTCCATGTTAAGCGGTATTTTAAAACTGAATTTATATAATAATTAACTTCACCAGAACCATCAGAATTAACAGTTGCAGTATATTTCAAAACATCAGTTGTGCCATTATGAGCTTCCATTGTAATGTTTCCATAACCATTAGCATCAACATTCCATGTATAATACCAATAATAATTTGACAAATCAGTTCCCGCATAATTTGATAATGCTGAATAATAAAAAGACATGTTTCCAACAGTTCCATCTAAGGTTTCTTCTGCATGTGCATAATCAACCGGTGTGGCTCCATTTATACCAAGTTTAATATCCCATATATGTTGAGTAGAAGTAACTGAATAAGTATATACAAAAGCAAATGTGTGTCCTTGACCATCATCATAAGTCCAATTCCATGTATCAGTAGAGTTTTTATTTGTAGAATGTGTGGCATTTGCAGGTGGTGTAAAAATACTCGTATAAGTTGTAAGTGAATTCATCGTATTTAAGTAACCAACAGCAGTTGCTGCATTAGAGTCGGTAGATGACTGAAGTTTTGTAGGAACTGTTACAATTTGAGTTTTACTAGCAATTGAAGGCTTTGTTGTAGTTACAGGTTGAGGCTCTGGTTCTGGTTCTTCTTTGTCTTTTTTACAACCGACCATACCTAGTGTAATAACACCAAAAATTAATAAAAATGTAAAAAGTTTTGATTTCATAATTTGATAATTTAAAGATTAATGAATCAAAATTATATATTTTTTGAATTAATGCAATAGGTTTTGGAAGATTTTATAAAGGTTAAGATAAAAATTGTTTAAAATGCTTTATTTGAAGTGAAAATGCTTGGCAGAAGCGAGAGTATTTATATTGAAGTAACAAATTTCAAAGTGCGAGTTGTACTATTAATATGTATTAATAAGCATTACAAATGCTTATAGTATGTGGTCGGGATTGCAAATCCCGACCAGCTAGTGCAGTGTAGTGGCGAACTTTGCCAAAGTTCTAAAACTTTGACAAAGTTGGTTAATGATTATTGTTTTATTTAAAGTGAAAAATCTTGCAAAAGAGAATTTCACATTGAAGTTGCAAACTTCAATCTGCGGGGAGAACCTAAGGTGCTGTTGTCACCTGTTATTATATTTTAATATTTAATGTATTCATTATCATAAACTGGAGTTCCAGATAATTCTTTAATTATTTTCATATACCACTCATACTGTTTATCCTTGTTGGTTCCATTTTCAGTTTCTTCATCATACTTTTTTATTCGTTCCTCGCACTCTGATAGTATTTTGAGGTATATTTGTCCACCTTTGGTATATACTGATTTCTTTTTAATCTTATTATCTCTAAAAGCCTCATTTAGTTTCCTTGAATACAACTCATTGATGTTAAAAAGAACCTGTTCGTGTAGTAATAAAAGGTCATTTTTAAGAGAATCTTTAACCCATGACCCATCCCTATCAAATAGGCAAGTAAAATATATTTTATCTACTTTGCTACCGTATATTTTGAAATGTAGAAATATTTTTGAACTTGCTATCATTTTTAGATTTATTGAAGTATCAGGAACATCACCGAGAAAGTCATCCCATGTCAATTTTTGGTTAAGATTCCAGCTTATTGAGCTTTTGTAACTATTAATGTTATCAGAATAATAAAGCCTAGCTCCTAAATATGAAAAGGGCTTAACTGGAAAAAGATAAGCTTTGTACTTAGTAATAGCAATAATGTTTGCTCCATTTTCTCTGGCAAGAATCTCTGCTTCCTCTAATAATCCATTATAGGAACAATTATTTATAAAAACACCTCTGGCTCTTATTTCTACAGTCCCTATTTCCTTTGTGTCTTCTTTCAGATTTAATGTTATATAATTTCTTTCAATAACCTTTTCATCACTCCTAAGAGGCTCCTTTTTATGAATTATAATTACATTTTTCTTTAGACCACAGGATTGGATAATCGCCATAGATAAAATCAGTAGTAATAGTAATTTTGTAATCTTAAAATATATTATGAATTTCATTTTACTAGCGTTTGTGATATTTCGAATAATTGGTGCCAACGTAGGAAGCTACACGCAGGGGCGGATTGCGGGCGATTCCCTGTCAAGCCGAAAGACGGACTGAGCGAAAAGATGCACACCGAAAACCACTGCTGCCGCACTTGACGGGTAGCTGATGTTATGCATTGTTTTTAATTATAAATTCATGAATGTTTACTTGACATCTCCAAGCTCTTAGTCCGACTCTACCAATAAAGTATCTAGGAAGTTTAAAAGTAGTAATCGGTTGTCCATTTATTAATACTATAATTTCTTTTTTAGTGAACTGAATTAGGAATTCATATTCGAAATTTTCTTTGAGTTCAAAGTTAACTCCTTCATCTATGTGCTCAAAATTTTCAATTTTAGCATTATCATCCCCGAAAACTATTGCCTTATTACCAACTCTTTCTAATAAAAGTTTCTTGCCAGTCAAAAGAATATTGTAATAAGTTGGTTTTGATTGTTCTGATTCCCAACCAAAAATAATTCCAGTGTTAATAAAGTCTGAGCGCTTGGCAAATAGAGTTAGATTAGAGTATCTAATTTTTGCCTGTATTTCAAATTCACTGTGTCCGTAACTCTGTCTTGAAATAAGAAAAGCATTAACTCCAGAACCGAATATGGTTTTATTATTTTCATCAAACATCCAATTGCCATACTGTATTAATTTTTGCCAATCGTTAAACCATAAAAAATCTTCGTTGGAACCAAAATAATCAATAGGGGCAGTGGTAGTAGTAGTTGTTGTTGTTGTGTCACTAACTTCTAATGATCTATTAAAGATCGCTTCTACCACTTTTACAAATACTATTTCTTGGTCATTATCTTTAAGCGACATTAAAGGATTTTCAGGATCATTAATGGCCTGTATTTCTGAAAGTTTTTGGTTTAATCTTAAAAGACAAGGTGAAACGATTACTGATATTATTAATTTACCTTCATTCTCAGCAGCTCTTAATAGTGGAGGTAATTCATCTGTATAAATGAAATCGGAAGCTAGAAAATCAGCACTTATTAATAAAACAGCAACATCGCAACTATCAACTGCCGCTTCGATTTCAACTTTCCATTTTGATCCCGGTCTAATTTTCTTATCTGACCAAACATCAATATTATAATCCCTTGACAACGGTTTCAAATGAATCAATAGTCTATCTAGCCATTTCTTGTCATTATGGCTATAGCTTATAAATACTTTTAATTGATTGTTTGACATTACTGTTGTTGTTTTTAGTTATATAAATTTCGCGTACCTCAAAATAATGCATAACTTGTTTATTGGTCTGATTTTATCAGACCTATACAGCTAAAAATACTCGTATAAGTCTGCCTGATTTCAAACTTTATTTTGTAAAAATATTATTTTTTCATACAAATCACACTAATAATTACATCAATTTAATAATAACATCAATTTTCTTTTCCACAGCAATTTCTCCATCAATCCAATGAATATTAAAACCATTCTTTTCCATTCTCCTAAACCATGTCATCTGGCGTTTTGCAAACTGATGGATTGCGGTGTTTAGCTGGGTAAACATTTCGTCGTGGGTTAATTTGCCTGTTAAGTGAAGGGTTATAAATTTATATTCGAGTCCGTAATAAATTAAGGTATCGGGGGCGATACCGCTTTTTAATAATGTATGTACTTCGTCTAACATTCCGCTTTCTAAGCGTTGTTTTAGTCGTTGTGTTATTCTGCTGCGCTGGGTTTCACGATTATATTTTACGCCAATTATTAGGGGATTTATTTTTGGAAAAGGAACTTTATTGTCATCGTTTTTTAAAGTAAATTTTTCGATTTCGATTGCTCTTATTGCTCGTTTTTTTGTATCAAAATCGTTTACATTGTGAGTTTTTTTTAATGATTTCAAAATGTCGATAAGTTCGTCCATTGATTTGGATTCTAACTCTTCTCGTAATTTAATATCGGGTGGCACTTCGAGCAATTTATAGCCTTTTAGAACTGCTTCGAGATACATTCCTGTTCCGCCACATAAAATTGGGAGTATATTTCTGGCTTGTAATTGATTGAAAACCTTAATGAAATCTTTCTGATATTCAAATACATTATATTTATAACCTGCCTCGTGAATGTCGATTAAATGATATGGAATTTGTTTGCCATTAACTATATAATCGTCGTAATCTTTGCCAGTTCCGAGATTCATGTTTTTGTAAACCTGTCGTGAGTCGGCACTTATAACTTCGGCATTTAATGCAAATGCAAGATTTGATGCAACCTGAGTTTTGCCACTGGCAGTGGGTCCTAATATTGTTATTAAATTATATTTCGACACAATCTTGTTTTATATTTAACTCTTGATTAGATTATTTTTGCCACAAAGACACAAAGACACAAAGTTTTACAAAAATATTAATAATTTTGTAATTTATGATTTAGGAATTTAGAATTTTACGATTATGTAAATATTCACTACTAACCGACTAAAATATTTAATAATGCAGTATCCCTTTATTAGTTAAACCTTGAGGTAAAAAGATTTCAGTGGGTATGTTTTCTTTTATTGACATAAATCACCTATGGTGAATAGCTCGTAGAGCTTAAATGCCAATAAAAAACACAGTAGTCCTACCTTTGTCAGGTGTTTTCACCTGACAATGTTTTTCATTTGATAAATAAGGTTTCAGTCAGGTGAAAACACCTGACTGAGGCTGAGTAGTCCTTCGATTTTTCCTCGTAGAGGATTAACAAGGATTTAGTCGGTTAATAGTTATAAATATTAATTATTCCAAATGTTTGATTTGAATTTCATTATTAATAGAATCAGAAATATTGTTTTCATTCCTGTAAATGAATGGGAAGTTATTAAAAATGAAAATCATAATGTTCAGAGAATTCTTGTAAATTATTTACTTCCGATAATCTTTACAATTGGGCTTGCTGATTTGCTTGGCGGACTAATATTCGAAAGTTTTTTTTCGCTTACATACAGGGTTTTAAGTGCCTGTTTTGCGATGTTTATACCTTTTGTAACTATAATTGTAACATCATTTTTAATATCAATATTGGCTCCTTCGTTTGGAGCAAAAAATGATTTTTCATCGTCATTAAAACTGGTTACATACTCATTTAGTATTCAATTAGTATTAAACATAATTACAAACTTACTGCCTTTTTTATCTATAATTGGAATTTTGGGCTTATATTATATTTTTATAATTTGGCATGGTGTAGTTCCGGTAATGAATGTTTCGGGTGAAAAACGTGTTAGTTTTGTAATATTATCGGTATTGATTATTTTGGTTATTTCTATTTTGTGCTCATTTTTATTTAATTTGTTATTAACGCCATTTATGGTAACTAATATTGAGATTTAGGATTTGGGATTTAGGATTTAGGATTTGGGATTTGGGATTTAGAATTTAGGATTTAGGATTTGGGATTTAACAGCGTAGCAACATCAAACAACAAACAATGTAGAAAGTAAAATAGATATTAGTAGATATAAATAGAAAATAAACCTTTGTGTCTTAGCGATGCACTGAGCGTAGTCGAAGTGTGTCTTTGTGGCAAAAAAAATATAAATGAAAGTAAAAAGTAAAATAGATATAAGAAATAAGAAGGCTTCGTTTAATTTCATCTTATTAGATAGGTTTACAGCCGGAATTATTCTTACAGGAACTGAAATAAAATCAATAAGAGAAAGCAAAGTTAATTTTGTTGACTCTTTTTGTATTTTGATAAATGGCGAATTATGGCTTAAAGGTTTGCATATTTCGGAATATTCGTTTGGAAGCTACAATAATCACGAACCCAAAAGAGACCGCAAATTATTATTGAATGCTAAGGAAATTAGAAAGATTTCTATTAATATAAAAGAAAAAGGACTTACAATAGTTCCCGTTCGACTGTTTATTGCAGAGAATGGATTTGCAAAAGTTGAAATTGCAGTTGCAAAAGGTAAAAATACTTTCGATAAGCGTGAAACCCTTAAAAAGAAAGATGCTGGAAGGGAGATGGATAGGCATTTTAAGCGATAACTTTTTTAACACCTTGAAGCGTGGCGATAGCCACCTTCAAGCGTGTTAAAAAAAGAATGAAAGAATGAAAGAATTAAAAAATGAAACAATTTAACCATTCTAACTATGATATAATAATTGCAGTATCAGTTGTAATTATAGGCTTTGTATTGCGATTGTTCAATTTTACTGAAATGTCGTTCAGTAATGACGAACTTAGTGCGGTTGCCCGCCTTAATTATCATACTTTTTCAGATTTAATTGAATATGGCGTTAAAACCGATGGGCATCCCGCAGGTGTTCAGGTTTTTCTATATTTTTGGACTGGCATTTTCGGGAACTCTGTTTTTTCGGTTCGGCTTCCATTTATTATTGCCGGAACATTATCAATTTTTGTATCATACCTTGTTGCAAAAAAGTGGTTCAATACTACAGTTGCTTTATATACTGCTGCTGCATTTGCATTTTTAGAATATCCGATTTTTTACAGTCAGTTAGCCAGACCTTATAGCTTTGGACTTTTATTTTGTTTATTAAATTTATATTATTGGTCTATAATTTTTATTGAAAAAAACTACAAAATCAAATACTTTTTAATGTTTGCAGTGTCGGCTGCATTGTGTGCATATACGCATTATTTTAGTTTGCTTAATGTTGTTGTTTTAGGCATTGTTTCATTATTTTTTCTGAAAAAGGAAAATTACAAGTTTTTTCTGTTTTCAATTTTTGTTTCTGTAATTTTATACCTTCCTCATATTAAAATATTTCTTTATCAGTTTGGTGTTGGTGGAGTTGGTGGCTGGCTATCAAAACCCGATAACGATTGGATTATAGATTATTTGTTTTATGTTGCAAATGATTCATATTTAGTAATATTTTGTTTTGCATCATTTTTATTGGCTACAATTCTGTTTTTTTCAAACAAGAAGTATATGAATAAGTTTCAAATTGTTTCGCTTATATTATTTACGGTTATTTTTTTAGTTGGTTTTTTTTATTCAAAATATGTAAATGCTGTTTTACAAAACTCAGTAATGCTCTTTTCGTTTATTTTTTTGCTGATGTTTATATTTTCATTTATTAAAAAGGAAACCAAGTTATTAAAGCATATTTTACTTCCTGCATTTTCACTAATTTTAATATCAAGTACGGTTATCGAAAAACAATATTACTCAACTGAGCATTTTGGGGAATTTAAAAAACTAGCTGTTAAGATTGATTCATGGAATGAAAATTTTGGCAAAAATAATATCACAAATTTAATAAATGTAAATAGAGATTTTTACATAAAGTATTATCTAAACGATTCAAATTTAGTGAATTTTGCTCAAGCCAGAAATGATGGCGAATCTGATATTAAAGACTTAATCGAAATATTGAAAAATTCTAATACTGAGGAGATGTCATATTCGTGGTCGAATAAATACAATCCTGATGAAATTGTAGAGCTTATTAAAGCATATTACCCTTATGTAGCTGATTATTCAGAGCATTTTAATTCGGAGGCTTATTTGTTTACAAAAGACAGCTTAAAAGAAAAATACAAACGAGAAAAGCCATTTTTTACCTTAAACGAAAGTTTTGAATTTGATATGCGATTTGATTCTACAATAAGCTGTTGTATGAATAAAAGTGTTTTAATTGATAGTACAAATGAATATGGTTGTACTTTTCAATAT
>MENC01000283.1:3437-5045 GCA_001768155.1 Bacteroidetes bacterium GWA2_30_7 | reverse complement strand
AATAAATACAAAACCTGTTTTCCTGAATTTATTACACTCTGAATTAAATGAGTATAAATTTCTGTCTTACCGCTTGATGTAACTCCTTTGAGCAGAACTACATCTTTTTCTGAAATTTTTTGATTTATTTCATTGAAAGCAATTTGCTGAAACTCATTTAAAATATTCAATTCTGAATTTTCTGTTTCATTAAAATTTAATCGTCCAGTTTCAATTTTTTCAACTTCAAGAATTTGTTTTTCAACTAATTGTTTTAAAACTGCCGAGCTAAAATCATCGGAATTTAATAACTCATTTTTTGTAATTTTGAATTTTGGAGTTTCGTTATAATGAGTTTCGGAAAGAAACTTTAAAAGAAGTGCTTGTTGTTTTTTTGCTTTCGATAACTTGCTAACTATTTCGTTTAAAGCATTTTCATCAATCGAATCAGAAAGCTTAATATATTCAGTAAATTTTGGCTTAAACTTCTGATTTACTTCTTCTTCAATGCTGATTAAGTTTTTATCTGAAAGCGATTTTATAATATTGTACGAATGTTTTATTCCGATGCTTTTATTTAGCTCATCAACCGACAAAATACAATTTTTAGACAATGCAACAATTGCCTTTTCTTCATTTTTAGAGAGGTTTTCAGGAATTTCAATATCTGAGTTAAAAATGATATTTGTTTTGCTTTCGAGTTTAAGACCTGCCGGCAAAGCAGCTTTCATTACTTCGCCAAGATTACATAAATAATATGCTGCAATCCAATCCCAAAACCTAAGTTGAATGTTGTTAATAATTGGAAAAATATCTATAACTGTATCAATATCTTTTATTTCGTAACTGAATGAATTTGTTACATTTACATCTTTTATAATTGCCGAGTAAATTTTTCTTTTGCCAAACTGAACAACAACTCTTTTTCCGATAGCAATTTCAGCAATAAGCGATTCAGGAACATTGTATGTGAATGTGCCTGAAATTGAAACTGGGAGTATGACATTTATGTAGTAGGGCAAATTGTTAAATTGATTAATTTTTCAATATAGTTTTATTTAAGGCTCAATATTAAAAAAACTCTTTGATAGACATTATTTTAGTTATATTTTGAGGATTTACAATTTTAACGGTTCTCGGTTTTGCGAAGTGGCAGATTTTCAGCACAAATACTCAATTGAAAAACTGTACTTGAGCCTTGCACTAAACTTTCATAGAAGCACTGCAAGTGCCATTTTGTAAAACCAATGTTAGCACTTCTCTCATCTTCTCTGATGTTTTGTTGTATGTCCATATTGGTCTGTCTTGGTGCGAACTAGTCAATAATTTTCTTCAAATACTAATATTTTTTCGAATTGTCTAGAAGCAATTAAACTAAATAATCATCAGAATATTCGGGTGGATAAATTAGAGTATAATCTCTAAGATTTAAACTTGTTTTGGAATAAAAACAAATTTGAATAGCTGGTAGTGAATCTAAATATTTTGTATAATGTTTTTTGTCAAAAATAGTTATGTTACTATAAGGTGAATTAAATGATTTGCTATTTATTCCATACACCCTTATTGCTTCATATTTAAATACTTTTAAAGTGTTTTTTAAATGTTCAATTATGCGTGCTACTGTAG
>MENC01000283.1:864-3410 GCA_001768155.1 Bacteroidetes bacterium GWA2_30_7 | reverse complement strand
TAAAATAGCCGTTTAAAAACTTTGCTCCTTCACAGCCCCACCAATGTGCATTTTCGATAAAAGAATCCCAAAAATAATATCCATACCCTAACCATGCATTACTTCTATTGCAAGTGAATGGTCCATTATTTTCTACATAATCTGGATTGCCTCTATCTTCAAGCGTTTGATATACTGTTTTGATAGCCAATGTTCAATTATTTAGTTGTGGTGTTAGTTTTCAATTCAGTTTCTAAATTAGATAAGTTTAGTGTCGGTAAAATGATACCTGGGACATTAGCTTGAGTAGTCACTAAACTGAGGTAGGATCTCACATATGGAAATAATATAGCAATACTATTTCTGTAAAAAAAATCTGGAATTTCTTCGAAACAAGACACGTTTTCGAACTTAAAATTTCCTTTACAACTAATTTCCACAAATGGTTTTTCAGCTTCTTTGTTAGCAACTTTGACTACAAATTGCAATTCAAATGTACTGTTTTCCTTATTATAAAGCCCATTAGTATTAAATACTAATGATAAGTTTTTGCTTTTATGATTGTTTAAATCTATTTGAACTCTATCAAATTGATAATTTATAATTGAAAATGCTGCTTTTTGCATATTGATATATTTTTGTTAGACATAAAAAAACCCGAAGTAAACTTCGGGTTATATTCGTTAATTCCTGTTAAACAAACCCCTAACGGTTCTTCGGAATGAATTTGATAATATTGATTAGTATTATGCAGAAATTCCTCAACTGTAGGCCCCACCTTGTCAAATTCAGCACTTTTTGCCCAATCTTCCAAGACTTTCTCTCGAGTATTTCCCTCGAAATACTTTTTTAATTCTTCAAAAAAATTGTTCATTTTATCTGCACTTGTTAGTAATTGTATGTTATTTCAATAAATAGCTATACACTTAATTTGAATACAAAGGTAATACCTTTTTTTTAATTCTGTGAACATTTTCAAAGTTAAATTATAATTATCTTGACTTACAAGCAATTTAGAACAATTAAAATTACTTAAAAAGTATCAACTTTCCAATATTTTCTTTGTTTGTTGTCAGTCATGTTCTACTTTTAGGATGAGTGCTAACTTTTATTTAAAAAAAATGTCAAATATTCAATAGGAGCTTACGAATTATTCTCATATTAAATTTGTAACAAATGTTTGAGTAACTCAATATCTTAATTTAGCTCAAATGTTTAAACATTCAAAACATCAATCAGCTTAATCATAGCAACATCTACAGGATTGTGTTGTTTGATAGTTTTGCTGAATGGTACATGAACTATTTGATTATTAACTAGTCCAACCATAATACTTTTTTGGTCGTCGAGTAATGCTTCAACTGCAGCAACTCCAAGCCTTGATGCTAAAACACGGTCAAATGCTGATGGTGTACCACCTCTTTGGATATGTCCTAGAATTGTAACCCTTGTATCATATTCTTTGAAATCTTCTTTAACTTTATTTGCAATTGCATAAGCTCCTCCTTCCTCCTCACCTTCGGCAACAATAATTATATTACTTGCTTTTTTTCGACGGAAACCTTCTTCCAAATAATTTTTTAACTGTTCGGTATGGCTTTGAACTTCGGGAATAAAAACTGCTTCGGCACCACAAGCGATTCCGGCATTAAGTGCAATAAACCCGGCATCACGTCCCATAACTTCTATAAAAAATAACCTATCGTGTGCACTAGCAGTATCTTTTATTTTGTCAACAGCTTCAACAACAGTGTTTAAACAAGTATCGTAGCCAATTGTAAAATCAGTGCCAAATAAATCGTTATCAATTGTTCCGGGTAATCCAACTATTGGAATATCATATTCTTCGGAAAACTGTCTAGCACCGGTAAAAGTTCCATCACCGCCAATTGCAACAATTGCATCAATTCCGTGAATTTTTAGTTGTTCAAATGCTTCTTTTCGTCCTTCAACAGTTCTAAACTCTTTGCTACGAGCCGATTTCAATATTGTACCACCATGTTGAATAATACCGCTAACATGCGATGATTTTAACTCTTTTATTTCGCCACGAATCATTCCAGCATAACCATGTTTAATACCGTAAACTTCAAGACTATTATAAATTCCAGCTCTAACAACCGCTCTAACTGCAGCATTCATACCGGGTGAATCACCTCCTGATGTAAATACACCAATTCGTTTAATTTTTGACATATTTATATTAAAATTTTATTTGCTAATTATTTGTTCCATAATACAAATATATTGAAAATAACCAATTTTTAAAGTTTATAAAATTTTAAAATTTAAAAATTTTAAATTTTATTTTTAAAAAACTGATTTACTTTTTTTGTATTTAAAATATCTTTTCTTTGTATAATAATATATTTTGCTCCAAGTTTTATTTTTTCATTAATTCTCTTAGTATTATTCAACAATCCAAAATTTGTCCAACCTTTTTGATTCATCAAATAAAGGCTAATATTTGTACTATTGTCTGATAAACAAATTATTTTATCTTCCTGCTTAATTCCAATTGATTGTAAGTATGGTTTTATATGTGTATATGCCTGATAATTTGAAAT
>MENC01000283.1:0-837 GCA_001768155.1 Bacteroidetes bacterium GWA2_30_7 | reverse complement strand
TATTTTTTAATAAATGTAAAAAACTTAAAATTATTATCGGAATTAAAATAAAAAGATTTATTATATAATAATCGTGTTGATCTAAAGCCCTGAAAAATAAAAGAATAAAAATGATAAATCATAAGGAAATTAATATTGTTAAATAGAGTAATTGTTTATTTAATTTTTTGAAAAAAGTGATTAATAATACATACATTAATAAAAAAATAATTTGAGTTTCTACTCTAAAATAATTCCATTTTATTTGTTCTGAAATAGCTTTAAAAATAGTTTGAATTTGATTTATACCTAATTCCCAAATAGGGATAATTCCAATTAAAAAAATTCCATTATTATATTTTTCATTATATTGATTTGCATAATAATACCAGGTTATTTGAATTATAAAAACAAATGCTATTGGAATAATTTGCATTTTAGGGTTATAAAAAAAATTTCTGTAATGAAACACTTTTATATTAAAAATTTCTAAAATAAATAAACCAAAAATTGCCATAAAACTCAGCAAAGATGAAATTTTTAATAAACCCACAATCATATAAAAAAAAGTAAATAAATATAAATATTTATTTTTTGAGGTTTCACTAAACTTGAAAAAGAAATAAAGACCAATTATTGCTAATGAAATTGATGGAACATCGTTTAAAAAATTATTTGCATAATAAACAATAGCTGGCGACGAAAATAAAAATAATGAACTTAACCCACATTGCAGCTAAAACAGCTAAAATTATAAATTTTCAGTTAATAACTGGCATTTTTATTAACAATCAGAAAATTCAAAAAAAATAAACATCGGATAATCAACTATATTCAATTTGAATATTTTTAAATTTT
>MENC01000282.1:19950-26466 GCA_001768155.1 Bacteroidetes bacterium GWA2_30_7 | reverse complement strand
TGTTACTGAATCTGGCGGAACTGCTCCATACCTGTATTCTTGGACTGGTGGTGGCTCATCTTCAACTTATTCTAATATTATTGCCGGAATTTATACTGCAACAGTTTCTGATGCAAAATCATGTACTGCAACTGCTTCTGTAACAATCACTGAGCCTACTTTATTGACTACTTCTATTGTTTCTCAAACTAATGTTGGTTGTAATGCAGGTGCAGATGGTGATGCTACTGTGGCTGCTGCCGGTGGAACAAGTCCATATACTTATTTATGGAGCAATGGGCAAACTGATTCTATTGCTACAAATTTAAGTTTTGGTTTATATACAGCTACAGCTACCGATAATAATTTATGTACAAGCATTATAGTTGTAACAATTACACAAGCAACATCATTAACTGCTTCTATTTCTTCGCAAACTGATGTAAGTTGTTTTGGAACTTCTACCGGTTCAGCAACGACAACTGCTACAGGCGGTTCAACACCATACACATACTTGTGGTCAAATGGACAAACAATTACAACTGCAAATAATTTAATTGCAGGAAATTATTCTGTAACTGTAACAGATGATAATAATTGTAATGCTCTAACAGTGGTTACAATTTCAGAACCTGCTTTATTAACTGCATCAGCAACTTCAACAAATGTTACTTGTAACTCGGGTTATGATGGTAGTGCTACCGCAGAAGCAATCGGGGGTACTCTTCCATATAGTTATATTTGGTCGAATGGAGAATCAACTTCAATAATTTATAACTTAGTTGCTGGAAATTATGGAGTTACAGTAACTGATATTGATGGATGCGATACTACAACATCAGTTACAATTGACGAGCCAATACCAATGAACCCAGATGCAGGTTCAGAACAGATTGTTTGTTCTAAATCAGTAATCACACTAATAGCTTCTGGAGGTGATAATTATATATGGAGTAATGGAATAAATCAAGGATTAGCTTTTGAAATTATTTCAACCAATACTTATTATGTTACTGTAACAGATTCTGTTGGATGTTCGTCAATTGATTCGGTTTTAATTACAGCATTGCCTTTACCTGTCGTTTCAGCAGGTGATGATAAATCAATTTGCACTGGAAGCAATGTTCAGATTGGAGGTTCTCCAACAGCAAGTGGTGGAACAAGCCCATATATTTATAATTGGTCAAATACTGAAACTTTAAATTCAGATACAATTGCAAATCCAATAGCAAATACTCCTGTAAATCAAATCTATAGCCTAACTGTTACAGATTCTAATGGATGTAATAACTTTGATACTGTTCAAGTAAACCTAACATACCTGGCATCTGTAGATGCTGGAATTGATGAAACAATTTGTGAAGGATTTACATATACATTATCAGGCTCTTATGGAGGTGGAGCATCATCTATTACATGGGTATCTCCAACAGGTGGTTCATTCGATAATGACACACTTCCGACTGCAACCTACACTCCTTCATCAATAGATATAACAAATGGATTTGTTTTGTTAACAATCACAACTGATGACCCTCCGGGACAATGCGAATCTATTTCTGATTCCATTACAATAACTATTATCAGAAAACCAACTGCTTATGCCGGTGTTGATAGTATTATTTGCGAAGGAAGCACATACAATCTTTCAGGAACTTATGGTGGAAGTTCAAATTCTATTACTTGGTCTTCGATAAATGGAGATTTTGAAAACGTAAACTCTTTAAATACAATTTATACGCCTTCATCTGTTGGAATTTTAGCAGGAGGAGTTAATATAATTATAACTTCAAATGATACATCAGGTTATTGCTCTATTGCAAAAGATACAATGTATTTAGCAATAAATCCATTAGCAATTGTAAATGCCGGAATCGACACAAGTATTTGTCAAGGAGAAACATACACTCTTTCTGGTTCGTATAGTGGAGGAACTACTTCAATTTTATGGACATCTATTACAGGTGGAACGTTTGATAATGCTGCACTAACTAACGCAAAATACACTCCATCAGCATTAGATATAACAAATGGCTTTACAATTTTAACAATTACATCTAACAATCCAACAGGACCTTGTGAGTCTAATAGTGATAGCATAAGAATAAATATTAATCAAGCTGCTACTGCTTATGCAGGTACTGATAAGCAAATTTGTCCTAATTCATCTTATACAGTTTTGGGTGCAACTATTGGTGGAAGTGCAACTTCATTATACTGGACAACAAGTGGTTCGGGTACTTTCGATAACGACACAATACTTAATACAACCTATTCTCCTAGCATCGCTGATATTAATCTTGGTTATGCTTATTTATATTTACACACAAATAATCCTGTTGGAGTATGCAATGCTGTAACCGATAGAATGACTTTAACAATTTCTGGATTTGTTACAGTAGTTGCTGATGATGACAAAGTTATATGTGCAAATTCAAATTCGGTCAGCGTTTCTGGAACAGTTGAAGGTCCAATTACAACTGGAGTTTGGTCAACTTCTGGCACAGGTAGTTTTACATCAGACACCTCATTATCTACACTTTATGTTGTTAGTCCAGAAGATACAATTGCAGGAACTGTTACAATTTACTTATCATCTGAAGATAATGGAACTTGCGACCAGATAAGCGATTCGCTTATAATAACAATTAACCCGGGTATTTATATTAATGCAGGTTCAAACGACACTGTTTGTGCAAACAATTCTGAAGTTTTGTTAAATGGTAATGTTTGGGGTGGAACAAACACTGGAAAATGGTCAACAAGCGGAACTGGAATTTTTACACCAAACGATTCAATTTTAAATGCGACTTATGTTCCTAGTATTGAGGATACTATGGCAGGTCAAATTACTTTATATCTAATAAGTACAAATAATGGAATTTGCGATGCTTATGTCGATTCAATAAATATTATTATTACTCCTGCACCATTTGCAAACGCAGGAACTGATATTTATGTTTGTGTAAATAATCCTGAAATTCAATTAAATGGAAATGTTTTTGGAGGCAGTACAAATGGCGTATGGACTACAAATGGTACAGGAATTTTTACACCAAATGATAGCATTTTTGCTCCAACTTATTCACCATCAAATGATGACACTTTAGCTGGAAATATAACTTTTATTCTAACATCTTTTGAAAATGGGACTTGTCTGGTTTCATCAGATACCTTAAAAGCATTTTTTACTCCTGCTCCTGAAGTTTTTGCCGGCGATGATGTTACAATTTGTGGCAACGACTCAACTCAATTGGCTGGTTCTGTGATAGGTGGTGCTGGTACAGGAATCTGGTCATTATATAATTCTACAGGAATTATTAGCCCAAGTGCTGATAGTTTGAATGCCTTTTACACTCCAAGTCAGACTGATATTGATGCAGGATTTGCAACTTTAGTACTATCTTCCAGTAATTTACAAGGATGTAATGTTGAGCGAGATACAGTTGTAATTAATTTAACTAATTCTCCAATAGTTTTTGCCGGAGATTCTACAACAGTTTGTGAAAACAATAGTACAGTTGCAATTGCAGGAAGTATTTCTGGAAGTACTAATTCTGGAGTTTGGGCTACAACCGGTGATGGCTTTTTTATCATCTCTGATACTGTCCTTACAAATCAATATATTCCTGGCAATACTGACATAACTAATGGCTCTGTAAATCTTTACCTTACGTCCACTGAAAATGGAAATTGTCCGGCAAGTGTTGATACAATATTTGTAAATATTCTTCCAAAACCCTATGTTTTTGCAGGAAACGATAAAAATGTTTGTAAATCTTTGAATGCATCATTATCTGGAATCGTATCTGGTTCAACAACAACGGGCTCTTGGACAACTTTAGGCGATGGAACATTTGATAATAGCAATTTACTCAACACAACTTATATTTCTGGTACAAATGATACAATCAACGGATTTGTTAATTTAGTTCTTACATCTACAAATAATCTTAGTTGTATTGAAGTTGCCGATACTATCAAGCTAATTTTCATCAACTTACCTTATGTTAATGCCGGAAGCGATTTAAGTATTTGCAATAATAATTCAAAATTCGATTTATCAGGAATAATAAATAGCCCAACAAACACAGGTCAATGGCTCACTTCCGGAACAGGAACTTTTATTCCGAATGATACTTCAATGAATGTTCAATATATATCTTCACCTGCCGATACTTTGGCAGGAAATATTAATATAATTCTCAATGCTACAAATACTTGTGCTTTTTCTGATACTATAAATATTAACTATTCTCTTTCACCAATTGTTGAAGCCGGAGCAAACCTAACAATTTGTATTGACCAGTCTCAAATACAATTAAATGGAATTTTAAGCGGTGGTGCAGTAACTGGTCGATGGACTTCAAGCGGAACCGGATATTTTACTCCAAATGATTCTACATTAAATGCAAAATACATAAGAAGTTCGCAAGATAGTTTAAATGCAATTTTCTATCTCACTTTAAATGCAACAAATGTTGATAATTGTATTGAAGTTAAAGATTCACTCCGAATTAAAATCACATCTATACCTGTTGTTGACGCTGGAAACGATTTTACTTATTGTGCAAATAATGCTACAATACATTTAGCCGGAATTATTACAGGTGGTGCATCTACCGGAATATGGTCAACAAGTGGAACAGGAACTTTTACACCTTTAAACACCGATTTAAATGGGTTTTATAATCCAAGTGATATGGATACTACAAATGGATTCGTAAAATTAATATTAACCTCAACAGACGCATGTATAAACATCTTAGATAGTGTAATATACACCTTTAGTCCGGCACCATTTGTTAGCGCAGGACTTGATAAAACTGTATGTGCTAATAACAATACTGTTGATTTATATGGCTATGTAAATTCATCTTCTAATGAAGGAAAATGGCTGACAACCGGAACAGGAACTTTTTATCCAAGCAACACATCATTAACCGGACAATATATGCCAAGTACTGCCGATTTATCACATAATGGATGTAACTTGATTTTAGTTTCTACCAATAATGGAATGTGCTTTGCCGAAAGAGACACAATTAGTTTAACAATCACTCCTTCGCCTGTTGTAAATGCCGGTACTCAACAATATGTTTGCAAAGATGCTGAAATCTTGTTAAATGGTTCTGTTTCAGGCGGTGCTACAACCGGCATTTGGACATCTAGCGGATTAGGAACTTTTAATCCTTCAAATAACAATCTTGATGCTACTTATGTTCCAAATCCTGCTGATACAATTGCGGGAATATTAACATTTACACTTATATCGACTAACAATGGAACATGTAATGAAGTTTCTTCGGCAATGGTTACAATTTTTACAGATAAACCATTCGTAGATGCCGGTACAGATTTAACACTTTGTGCAAATAATGCAAATGTTAATCTAAATGGAATTGTTTCGGGAAGCACTACAACCGGAATTTGGACAACTACCGGAACCGGAACATTCCTTCCTGATGAAACTGATATGGAAGCAATATTTAATCCTTCAGTTGCTACTTTAGAAAGTGGTTCAACACAGCTTATTTTATCTTCCACAAATTCTTGTTTAAACCAAGACACAATAACACTTAATTTCACAATTGCTCCATTAGTATCTGCCGGTTCTGACCAAGTATTTTGCGTTAATAATCCAGAAGTTCAACTAAGCGGTTCAGTAACATTAGGTGCATCAACCGGAATATGGACTACATCAGGTTCAGGTCAATTTGTTCCAAACGATTCTACTTTTAATGCAATTTATAATCCAAGCGTTTTAGATACATTACTTGGAGAAATAACTTTAACGCTATCATCTACTAATCATGGCGATTGCAATACAGAATCAGATTTTATGACAGTTAGCTTTGTCGAAAAACCTATTGTTGATGCCGGATTTGATCAAACTATTTGTGCAAATAATCATGTGTTTTTTGATGGACAAATTTACGGTGGAATAGATATGGGTTATTGGTCAACAATTGGAACTGGAAATTTCTTCCCAGATTCAAGCATATTATGGGCTTATTATAAATTTAGTTCTCAGGATACTACTCAAAATCAATTACCTTTTGTTTTAAGTACTCCCGATTTTGCCGGTTGTGTTTCTGAATCAGATACTGTTCTGGTTAATATAACTCCAGCTCCACATGCTTTTGCAGGAAACGACACAATCGTTTGCGCTAATAATTCAAACTTACAACTTAATGGTTCAGTTTGGGGTCCAACAGTTACCGGAAAGTGGAATACTTCCGGAAATGGTACGTTTTCACCAAATGACACAACTTTAAATGCATTTTATATACCCGGAACAACAGATATTGATTCAGGTTTTGCATACTTAACTCTTTGGAGTACAAACGATGGCGATTGTTTTTATGCTTACGATACATTAAGGGTTACAATTCTACCTAGTCCTGAGCCAATTGCAGGTAGAGACCAATACATTTGTAATGGTGAAAATGTTTATATCGACGGTTACATTGAAGGGACAACAAATACAGGTATTTGGAATACAAATGGAACCGGAACAATTACTCCAAGCGACAC
>MENC01000282.1:0-19900 GCA_001768155.1 Bacteroidetes bacterium GWA2_30_7 | reverse complement strand
AATGTATCAGGAAGCACATCAACAGGCGAATGGACTACAAGCGGAGATGGCACATTCTCACCCGATTCTACAAGTTTAATCGGAACTTACATCCCCGGGTTATATGATAAAGACTTAGGTAATGTGGTATTAACACTCTCATCTACTTTTGCTTGTCTTGTAAAAGATTCTGTTTACTTAACTGTAACACCTGCTCCAACTGTTGATGCCGGAATGGATTTAATAATTTGTAATAATCAATCTTCGGTTGATTTATCAGGAAGTGTTGTTGGTGGTGCATCTACAGGAATATGGACATCTACCGGAACTGGAACTTTCTCGCCAGATAACGAAAGCTTACTTGCAAATTATAACATTAGTCAACAAGATAGTATTGATGGAAGTTTTATGCTTATTTTAACTTCAACAAACAATGGCGATTGTATAGCAGAAAACGATACAATGAAAGTTACAATTACCTCTGTTCCACAAATATTTGCCGGTGCAGACCAGATTGTATGTGCAAATATTGATGCTCAATTAGATGGAAGTATAATTGGCGGAAATAATACGATTAATTGGATAACTTCCGGTTCGGGAATCTTTTTACCAAATGATACAACCAGAGATGCAACATATTCATTCAGTGCTGCTGATACTTCTGTTGGAGAAGTTACTCTAACAATTATGTCAACAAGTGCCTGCGTTAATGTTCTTGACGATTTGTATATTGAAATAACACCGGCTCCAGTTATTGATATTTGGGTTACAAGCCCGGCTTGCGAAAACAACGATGCTGTTCAATTGTACAGTTCAGTTAGTTTGGCAGGAGGTGCAATATGGTCGTCAGGCACTTCAGGAACTTTTTCACCTAACGATTCGGTTCGCGAACCTATCTACTACATGTCTGATGACGACCGAGTTAATGGCAATATTTTATTAACTTTAACAAGTTTCGACAATGGAAGTTGTAATGCAGTTATTGATACTTTTGAAATGTCAATCATTCCAAAACCTTCAGTAAATGCAGGAATCGACCAAAATATTTGTTTTGAAAATCTTTATGTAAGATTAAATGGTGAAGTTTCTGGCGGTTCATCTACCGGAATCTGGACAACTAACGGACTAGGCTCGTTTGTTCCGAATAATACAAACCTGAATGCAATTTATATTCCTTCAGATAATGATACAGTTTCGACTCAGAATGGAATTTATTTCGTACTTACATCTACAGAAAATGGGGCATGTTTTGAAGAAGCTGATACAATGAATGTTATCTGGACAGAAAAGCCAACTGTTTACGCAGGTGAAAATATAGAAATCTGTATTTATGAAGGAAGCGTAGAACTTTCTGGTCAGATAATTGGACCTAATAGTTCAGGCAATTGGACAAGTTCAGGAACCGGAATATTTATCCCCGACAATTCAAGTTTAAATACTACTTATGTACCAAGTCAGGAAGATATTGATAATGTAGAAGTGGTTATTACTCTAACTTCCAGCAACAGTTGCATTCCTGTAAGTGATAATTTATTGTTGTCTTTAAATAGCGGACCCGCAGTAGATTTTACTACTATCGAAGATTGTAACAATACATCAGTAATTTTCAATAACTTGACTACAATTAATTCAGGCACATCATATACTTGGAGTTGGAATTTTGGCGATGGAAACAATTCTAACGATTTAAATCCATCACACTCATATAGTACAATTAATTCGTATTTAGTTGAATTAATAGCATCTACCGATAAAAACTGTATTGATTCTGTACAAAAAACTATTTCATTACATGGTGTTGAAGCACGATTTGGTTCAATTGCTAAATGCTTGAAAGATGCTGTTATTTTTACAGATAGTACTATTGTTCAAAACGATACAATAAATTCGTGGTATTGGGAATTTGGCGATGGTTATTCCGATAATATTCAAAACACTAGTCATCTTTATAATGATTTGAATACTTATGATGTATGGTTATATGTAAGCACCGAAGCAGGATGTAGCGATTCTATCAATAATTCAATTGAGGTTTATCCCGACCCTGTTGCAGGATTTTCAATGACTCCCGAAAAACCGTATCCTTATGAAGAAGTTTCATTTATTGACAACTCTATTGGAGCTTCGCAGTGGAAGTGGATATTTGGTGATAATACCGATACTGCAACACTGCAAATGCCATTACATACTTATTACGATATGAATACTTATCCTGTAACTCAGATTGTTATAAATGATTATGGTTGTACAGATACATTAACTACAGACTTTTTGGTAGAAGGACTTGTTGAACCATTTATTCCATCAGCTTTTACGCCAAATAACGATGGACAAAATGATGTACTGCTTGTGCGTGGAGGACCATTCAGCTCAGTCGAAATGCAAGTTTATAATAGTTGGGGAAAATTGATTTTTAAGTCAGATAATCAAGCTACCGGTTGGGATGGTTCATATAAAGGTAAGCAACAACCAATAGGAGTGTATATCTATATAGTGAAAGCAATAACTATTGATGGAGTAGAACATACCAGACAAGGAGATGTAACAATTTTAAGATAATTTGGGAATTTAGGATTTGGGATTTAGGAATGTTGGGATTTACCTCATTAGATAGTTTAAATAAATGAACGAAAATAATATGAAGAGGATTAATTGCGTAGCAACCTCAAACTTCAAACAATAGAACATAAAAACGAATGAACAGTTGAACAATTTAACCATTTAACAATAGATAAATTTAACTATGAAAACATTATATATAATTCCGGTTTTGTTATTAATAACAAATTTATTATTTAGTCAGGATTTGCATTTATCGCAGTATCAAGAAGCAAAGCTCCTATTTAACCCGGCTTTAACCGGCGATTACGATGGCGAATACAGGGTTCATCTCCAACATCGTTCGCAATGGCGTTCTGTACTTAAAAATCCATATAAAACAGAGTTTTTTTCTTTTGATAAATCTTTTAAAAGAAAGCTAAAGCGGTTGCATTTAGGCATTTATGCCTTAAATTATCGTGCAGGAGTTGGAAAATTTAACTTCCTTAATATTATGGCATCTGGCTCTTATGAAGTAACTATCGACCCTTCAAATACACAACATCTAATTTTTGGCACTCAACTGGGTATGGCACAAAATAGTTTCGATATTAATAGTTTAACTTTTGATAATCAGTTTACAAGTGCTTATGGAGGAAGTTTCGACCAAAGCATTAACAGCGGCGAAACATTCGAAAAAACCAGTATAATAAAACCCGATGTTAACTTTGGCTTACATTATGTTTATCAAAACCGATTTAATTATTTTAATTATTCTGTATATAAAAAATCAACATATAACCCTTATGCTGGAGTTGTTGCATATCATCTGACCCAACCCAGTCTTACATTTTCTGAATTTAAAAACAAACTATACAGACGTTATTTTATGTATGCAGGATGTAAAATTAAAGTCAGCATTCCTTTTTGTGTAGAACCTAGTTTTATTTATATGAGGCAACGAAACATTAACGAATTTCAAATAAGTACAACAACTTATTATTACGAAGATAAGTATAATTTTTACGCATTTACTTCGTTGAACTTACGTCCGAAAGATGCATTTATAATTACTCTAGGTGCAATTTATTTAAATTATAGAATTGGTGTTAGCTACGACATTAACACATCGCGACTTAGAGCTATAACAAATAGTAAAGGCGGGTTTGAAATATCTCTTACTTACACAAAAATTGATAACAAAACTTATCCGATGTTTTAGAAAGCCCCTTGTTCAAGTTGCTATAATACAGCACATTGTTGGTTAAATCAGATGTGAAATAGAAAATTTGTAAGTTCAATTTGATTTCAAAGATTTTTAATCCCGATAAAATCGGGATAATTTGAATAACCGCCTATGAAATAGGCGGTTAAGCAATCAAATTGTAGCGTCAACTACAAAGTAGTTGAACATATATACAGAGTATTCAACACTTTCAGTGTTACTGTTTATTAGCATTAGTTTTCCCCAATTATATTGGGGGTTATTCAAACTTAACTTTTTCAGAGTTTGAAAAAAAGTTGCAATTTTTCTGAAACTAAATTGAGCTTACGAAAATTTCACTGAACTATTTCTTATAATTTACTGATTTTATTCCGTCTGCTAATAATTCAATTTTTCTCTGCTTATATAATGTTCCGATTGCTTTTTTAAAGGCTTTTTTACTTATACCAAATTCAGTATAAATATCGTCGGGAGAGCTTTTGTCGGTAATAGCCAAAAAGCCATTGTTATCTATTAGTGTTTGAAATATTAATTCGCAGTTTGGGTCGTTAGAATTTTCAAATCCAATTGCATGAAGCGAAATATCAACCTTATTGTCTTCACGAATTTGTTTTACATATCCTGTCAATTTTTCTCCGATATTTAGTTTTTTGAAAATTTCGTTGTCGAAAATTAATCCGCTGTGTTTGTTATTAATAATAACAGAAAAACCAATATCTGTTTGCTTCCAGATAAGTATGTCAACTTTTTGACCTTCTTTTATTGTTAAAATGTCGTTGCTTAAAAATTTGTCAACTTTATTGCTTGCATAAAGTCGGTCGGTTTCTTTATCAAGGTCTAAATAAACAATATACCAACGTTCTTTTTCCATTCTCATACGTTGTTCTTTGAATGGAACTAAAATGTCTTTTTCCATTCCCCAATCAACAAAAGTTCCTACTTCGGCTTCGGCTGTTACTTGCAATAATGCAAATTCGTGAAGTAGAATTTTTGGAGTTAATGTTGTTGCAATTTTTCTTTCTGCATTATCACGATAAACCAAAACATTTATTTTATTTCCAATAATAACCTTTTCGGGACAATATTTAGTTGGAAGCAAAACTTCTTCGCCAGATTCATCGCTCAAAAACAAACCAACACTTGTATGTCGTAAAATTGTTAAATTATTGTATTTTCCTATTTCGAGCACTGCTTAAAAGTTATTTTTCACAAAACTAATCATTGTGTTTTAGTTATTTGCGATAATGTGGTTTTATTTTCAACACTTTAGAAGTTATATTGATACGTAATAGGAAAACGAAAAATTCATATCGAAATTACAGATAATATACAAATATTGCTTCTTAAATTTACTCAATAACAAAGGGTTTAACCGCAGAAACTCCATCAGTTATTATATTTATAAAATATTTTCCTTTTGCAAGATTGCTAACTGAAATATTTTTTTCAATAGTTCCCTGTTGAACACCTAAATCATAAACTTGAATAATTTTTCCTTCAATATCATACAATTGAATAACTATGTCAGCTGATTTTTCTACATAAATTGATAGATTTAATTTATCGCTACATGGGTTTGGAAAAATATTAATTTTATTTAACGAATTATTTTTTTCAGAAATACCAACAACATATCCCGAAAAGCTTAGGTTATCGACCCATAAATAATCATTAGCAGTTGGACTTGTGCCACTAGCTTTCAATAAAATTATACAAGTATCTGGGTCATAATTGCTTTGATATGCAAAATTTATTGTAAAAGCTTCCCAAGCCATAGCCATTCCAACAAGAGTTTTATTAGCAATTGCAATAGTTTCTCGTTGATTAGTATCAAAATTCCAACGAGTTAAAGTAACTTTAATTGAACCCTGACTTGTGCCATATATCATGTGCTGCCATTTTCCAATAAAACTTTGAGGGCGGTCTGTGAATGCAAAACCCGATATTGGTAGCAAAGTTATAGAGTCTAAAACGCCACAAACTGCAATACCGTTAACTACCGGTGTACCTATTTTTTTTGAAGTAAGTTTAAGATACGCTGTTCCGGGATTGCCTGGTGTGCCTTTGGTAGCAGTATAAAGTCCCGCATAGGCTGTCTTATTATTCATTGTTCCCCATGAAGCAGGGTTTAAATGACCATAAACCGTTTCCCAAGTTTCAAAACTATAATTTGGAATTTGTGCAATTATTGTACATGTCAATAATAAAAATGTTGAGGCTAAAGTAAATTTTAAATTCATAGTTATTAATTTTATAGGTTATTAATTTGTTGATTTGTTTTTATTGAATTTTAAGGCATTGGTCTTTTATATAGTTTTTCGTTTCTCATTAGCAATGACAGAAAAGCTGTGTCGTCATTGCGAGGAACGAAGCAATCACTATTCGTAATTAGCAATCCCCTTTTTTTATTCATTCTTTATTCATTTTTTTTATAAAAAATCTGTATGATACACCAAAAGTAACCTGATATTGTGACCCTATTTGAGCTTTGTTTAAATATTGATATATAGGAATTTCACTAAGACAATAAATTGTAACTGATTTATAATTATAACTAATCTGAGGAATTATAAATACACTTTTTCCGCCTGTTGCATCTTTATCAATATAATACGATGCTAATTTAACTTTGGGAGCAGATTGAATTTTACCAATCCATTCACCTTTTATTTGAATAGTTGCTCCTAAGTGTTCAAAAAATGTTTTGCCTGCAAATAAACTTACATTTGCATAATTACCAAATTTTAGCCCTAAAGGATTCCACCCTTTTTTTACATAAATTGTATTTAAAAACATTCTGAAATTCTTGAAGCTTTTTAAAAAGAATCCGTAAAAGATAAAATCCTGAGAACCGTTTGTGGGTTGAACTACAGGAGGAGAAGTTATATATTTTTTTTCACCCGACCTAGGGTTAGTATATGCAACCAATGAATCATTATACGTTCCTATAGGAATTTTTAAACCCAGACCTAAAGTTATTTCTGTTCGATTAGTTCCTTTAGTTTTAGAATATAACATATATCGCGGAAATAAAATAATATCAGCAATTCCTCCAGATTCAATTGTATCCCTTTTTTCTAAGCCTATTTGCGTTTTATTAATAAAATAACCTGCCTCTACAGACATAGTAAGGTTTTTAGTTACACCATAAGCCGTTCTGAAATATAAGTAGTTGGTATTAAGATTGTCAAACAAACGGGCTGTATCGCGATCTTGTGCAAAAAATTTACTGGAATTAAAATATTGATAATTTGCATTTAATTCTAACTGCTTTTCAGATAAAACCCCTTGCGATGTACCTCCTGCAATTGGGCATCCATTACCTCCCGAACAACAGCCTTGTGAATATATATTTTCAGAAACTAAAAAAATGAACAGGCTAAGTAAGAATAATATACGCATATTGTATAAAAAATAATTAATGAACAATTGTAAACTTTCGGGTTATAGATAATTTATTGCTTTTTAGACTAAGATAATAAAAACCTTCTTTAAACTCCGATGTATTTATTGTAAAAGTATTTTCAGTTGGCAAAAATATATCAGTTGGAATATCAGCTATTTTCTTGCCCAAAGAATTAAATATTTCAATAGTACACTTAGATTTTTCTTTCAAAAAGATTGAAAGTTTTATAGACTTATCAGCAGGGTTTGGAAAAATTTGTAATAATTCGGAAGTTGAACTCAAATCATTTATTCCTGAAGCAATCAATGCAAGATTAATTGAGTTCCCAAGCTCAGTTTCATTTACAACATCATTCTGATTGTAAAAAACTTTATGTGAAAAGCTAGCAATTACCACAACTTTAGACATACTTGGAGGAGCACCATAATTAGCCATACTTATACTCGAATTTGAAAATCTTTTTGAAAAAGAGGATGAAGGCAAATCAATACCAATTGCCCAATCGTTAAGAAATTCGCAATCATTATCAGAAAAATCATCAACAAGATAAAAATATACTTTGTTGGGATTGTTTGTTTGATAATCGTTAACTACATTATAAGAAGCTGAAGCCGGAGCAATACACGCTCCACATGGCATAACCCAGCAAATTACTATTATTTTTCCTGCTTCAAGTTCGGTAAATAAATCGTGATTAATGTCCGAACAATCGTTACAATTAAAATTGGTGGCGGTTTGAGAATACGATAAGCTATAAATCAACAAACTAAGTGAAATTAGAAATTTTATTTTCATATATTTTAATTATTCTATTTTTTAAAATAAATCTATATTACAAAAGTTCGGTAAATTTTTATAAAGACCTATTAATTAACAGATTGCTTCATTACGTTCGCAATGACACAACTTACAGATAACTAGACACTTCGTCATTGCAAGGAACGAAGCAATCTCAAAAAAATATCGAACTATTATTATTATCAAAAATATATAAAGAAATCAATATATTAATACCTTCTGGTTGTTTTTTGATAATATTTTTAAAAATATCTTAAATTATGATTAATTTTGAATTGCGATTATTTTTAGAAAAAATCAATAACTCTTTGAGTTACATCACATTCGCCATATGCATCATTTTCTGTTTCATCATTTACACTTACAATATTTAATTCACCCCAAATTAAAGGCAATGTTCCCCTAGCACGACTTTGCAAATAATGCCCATATTCATGAGCAAGAACTGCCTGCATCCTTACAGGCATATCTGAAACATCTAAAGAATTAAAATCACCAGTAATAAAAGAAACCATTGTAATAGTGTAATATTCAACCCATTCTGGGTTGTTTTCAACTTTGATTTACACCTCCGATTGCATCGGAGGTTATTCAAATTCAAGCCTTTCAGGCTTAACTTAATGACATTGCCTTAAAGGGATTTTAGATTGTTGCTTTTTTATTTTCTACCAATATTATGTTCTAAAGGAACTTGTTTTGCATAATTGTATGTGATTAAAATTCAATGCAATAATGCATTTGTAGGAAATTTAGTTAGCCATAAGTTAACGCCTATGCGATAAATCGGAACAAGTCTTGTGGCTATTTTTCTTTTCTTGACTTTTCGAAGTGGACTCATAGATAGTAACTAATCAGTCTATTTAAAATGCTAAAAAACAAACTAATGCCACAGATTACTCACAGATTAATCTTTTATAAAGCGTTCGTGAGACTTCGTGTTCACAGATTAAAAATAGTTAAATATTTAGAATTTCCTCAGATTAAAACAACCTTTGGTTGTTTTAAATCTGTGAACTTAGCGAAGCGATTTTACGAATGCCTTTAAAAATAAGCAATAAATGAGTAATCTGTGGCAATTATAATTTAATTTATAAGCTGATTAGTTACCATAGATAAAGTCGAAAAAAAACTAATCAAAACCCAAGTAAAAAAGTATGCAAATCGGTTTCTGCTCCTTTTAGTCCGAATTTATCGCGAAGTCGTGTACGGGCAATTTCAATGCTTCGTACTGTCTGAAAAGTAATTGATGATATATCTTTGGTTGATAAATTCAATCGCAGAAAAGCACAAAGTTTTCGTTCATTGGGTGTTATCGAAGGAAATTTATAAATTAAATTTGTATAAAATTTCTCGTTTATTTGTTCAAAGTTTACTTCAAGTTCGTTCCAGATACTTTCGTTTCCGTTTTTAAGAATTTCATCGGTATAATTCAATGCAAAATTGAAAACTTCGCAGTCTGATTTACTATCAGAATGTTTTATTCGTTCCAATTCCTGATTAAAAGCCATATTTAGTTTATTGATTTTAATGAGCAGTAAAGTTTTTGCTAATAATTCACGTTTTTTTGATTCAATTTCATTTTGATTTTTTTCGCTTTTGATTTTTTCTAACTGCCTCTCAATTTCAATTTTAATATTATAATAATCTATAATTCTAAGTGCCGAATTAACTCTTGCAAGCAACTCACTTTCGTCTATTGGTTTACGAACAAAATCATAAGCTCCACTATCAAGTGCATATTTTAAATCAAGCGACGACATATTTACTCCGGTTGCAATTATTATTGGAATTTCTTTCGTAGTTTCACTTTTTTGAAGCTCAATAATTATATCTATTCCAGTCATTTCGGGCATTTCCCAATCTGTAATAATGATATCGGGTTTTGCTTTCATTGCAATTGTCAAACCTAAAGTACTGCTTGATGAACTGATTATTTTAAAGCTTGATTCTGAACTTTGTAAAATATTATAAATAATCTGAATGTTCGACGGTTCGTCGTCAATTATCAAAATTGTTTTATTTTCAGATATTTGCATTCTATAGATTCTTCATAAATTACTAATTGCAAATCAAACTTAAAATAATGAAAAGAAAAAATATTTGACTATCACAAACCTATCACAATGGGAATTTAGGATTTTGGAATTTAGGATTTCTACATTTTACATTTAAAGCTTTACATTCTACATTCTTTTCACTTTTAGTTGAAACTTAGAATTTTGAGCTTAGTACTTGGAATTTGGAACTTGGAATTTGAATATTGGAATTTATAAATTGCCGGTTATCAAAAGGAAAGCAAAAATGAATGTAAGTCCTCATCAGTACCTTTAATTCCGAGTTTTTCTCGAAGTCGTGTTCGAGCAATTTCAATGCTTCGTATTGTCTGAAAGGTAATTGCAGCAATTTCTTTTGTCGAAAGTTTTAACCTAAGATAAGCACAAAGTTTACGTTCGTTATGTGAAATGTTAGGAAATTTTATTACAAGATTTTTATAAAAATTTTCATTGATTTGTTCAAAATTTAATTCGAGTTCGTTCCATATTTGGTCGGAGTTATTATTAAAAACATCTTTAATATATACGTTTGAAATATTAAAAATTTGACAATTTGCGTTACATTGATTCCTGTCAATTTTTAATAATTTATTATATAATTGTTCGTTTAATTCTTTTACTTGAATCAATAACATTGTTTGTGCAATAATTTCTCTTTTTTGAGTTTCAATTTCAGTTATTGATTTTTCATAATTAATAACTGCAATATTTTTATCAGTTTCGACTTTATCTTTATAATATTTAACCAATTTCAAAGCCGAATTAATTCTTGCCAACAACTCGTTTGAATCTATTGGTTTACGAATAAAATCATACGCACCGCTGTCTAATGCCAATTTCAAATCGGAAGAATTCATATTAACTCCCGAAGCCATAATTACAGGAATTTCTTTTGTATCTACATTTTTTTTAAGTTCCTGAATAACTTCGATTCCGTTTAATCCGGGCATGTGCCAGTTGGTAATAATTATATCTGGTAAAGTTTGTACGGCAATTTCAAGTCCGAGTGAACTATTTGTAGAACTTAAAACTTTATAATCTTTCCCGGAATTTTGCAACAAATTAATTATAACCTGAATATTTGAAGGTTCGTCGTCAATAATAAGTATTGTTGTCTTACTCATAATCAAAGACTTATTAATTCGAGGTATTTTTCATTATTACTGTTCATTACAGCATTTTCAATTTTATTTTTCCAATCAAAAAATTCATTGTCAGTGCATTTAAAGTTCTGCAAAGTATTAAGAATTTCGCTTGTTTCATAAAATTTATATTCTGCTAATATTTTTTTCAAAGCTATAATATTTTGCGAAAATTCCTTTGAATATTCATGGCTAATATTTTCGTTACTTTTTTCTTTAATTTCTTCAATTAAATTAACTGAAAAAGATTTTAATGTAAACCAAAAACACGAACCTTTTTTACATTCCGAATCTACGCCAATTTCGCCTCCGTGTTCTTTTATCACTAATTTTGAAAATGCTAATCCCAGACCAGATGATGTTGAAAAACCAATATTTTTAATTTCTGCCCGTGCAAATTTATTAAATAAATGAGGGATTTTGTCAGACGGAATTCCTTGTCCTGAATCTGATACCCTGACTTTTATAAAATTATTAATTATTTCAGCATCAATTGTGATAGTATCGTTATTGGGTGAAAACTTTATTGCATTAGTAAGTAAATTAATCAAAACACGTTCAATCAAGTTATTATCATACACAGAAATGAAACCGGAGTTAACTTTATTATTTACTGTAATATTTTTTTGAGTCAAAAGTAAATTTACATTTTGCAATGCTCTATTGATGGTTTTTAAAATTCTGTTTTCTGAAAATACGAGATCAATTTTAGATTCTTCAAGTTTTTGCAAGTCAATAATATTATTAACAATATTAAGCATATTAAATGCTGCATTTTCAATATTTTTGTTCTTTTCTTTTATAACCAGTAAATTCGTATTTTCCGATTGAATTACGTTTTTTGAAAAATTGATTATTATATTCAATGGATTTTTTAAATCATGTACAATCATTCCTGTTAAATCGTCTTTAAACCGGCTTAATTTAGATACTTCGTTGCTTGCAAATTCTACTTCTTTATTTTTTATTTTCAGAAGCTTGTTTATTCTTCTGATTCTCAGAGTAAAAAACAAAATTGCAATCACAACCAAGAAAGAAACCAAAAATCCAATTAACGATAAGATAAATTGTTGATGATTTTTTTCCAATTCAGAATTTTGACGTTCAATAAGCAATTCTTTCTCTTTTGTTTTAAATTTTGCTTCAAATTCCTTTGTTTTAATAATTGCTTTTTCATTGTTTAAAATATCCTCAACGCTATCTTTTTTTCTCAAAAAATTTAACGTCATTTTATCGTCATTAAGATTTTCACCAATTAATACAAGTGCATAATAATTAAACATCAGACTTGTATTTATTCCAAGGCTATCTGCAATTTTTGCACCCTCTAAAGCCATTGCTTCAGCTTTTTTGTAGTTTTTTAATTTCATGTAATTCAGGCTGATATTACGATAAATCATTGGCAATTCAATTATTTTTTTTTCATTTTCGGCTTCATTCAAAGCTTTGAGAAGAAAAAGATTGGCTTTATCGTAATTTTTCAAATTCTGATAACAAGCTCCAAGTATATTATTATTACTTATATTGTAACTTTTTGTATTAATGCGACTTGACCAATAATTTGAAGAATCAATATATGATATTGATTTATAAATAGTATCTTCATAAATAGCATCAAGTGCTGAATTATTTATTGAAAGTTCAAAGTAAACAGCTCCTAATCTGTTATATGCAGATGGTAGAAATCCATACAAATTATAATTTTGAGAAAGTGTAATTGATTTTTTTAGATATTGCACAGCTTTATTCAGATTATATGTACTTCTATAATATTCACCAATTGAAATATTCAATTTAATAACGTTGTCAATATCCTTCAAATTTTCGTAAATTTTAAGCGAATTAAATAAATAATAATTAGCCGAATCTACCACGCCTTTGTTTTTAAATATAACTCCTAATGAATAATATGTATCGGCGAATAAACTTCTATTAGAAATACGCTTTGCGATACTTTGAGCCAAATAAGAGTAATGAAGTGCAGAGTCAAGATTTGATTCGTTATATTGTAGGGCGATTTCATTTAAAATCTGTAAACTATTTTCAACGTTTTTTGATTTTAATAATTCAATTTTAGCAGAATCGAAAGAAAATCTATTTGTCTGAGAATAAGACAAATTAGATAATAAAAAGAAAATGGTAATGGAAAAAATGCGAAAAAATGCTACCATTATTTTAACTTTGTTGGTTCAATTGATTTGATAATTAATCAGATGCAAAAATATGTATTAATTGAGTTAATTCAAAACTTTGAAAATATGGCGTAATACTAATACCGATTGCCACCAAGACACAGGGTTTTATAAATCTGCATTATACAATTTATACTTTTCTTAATGGAAAAATTGCCTTTTGGTGTGGACTCTTATAAGAATCTATTTTGACATTAGCAATATATTTAATTTTCTCATGCCTGAACTTGCGATTTCTTTAATAAAAGTAACTTTCCGATAGGTCTGAATATCGTGAGGGTCGATTAAATAAATTGGTGTACCATTTGGCACATAATCAATTAGCCCCGCTGCTGGATAAACATTCAGCGAAGTTCCAATAACTACGAAAATATCGGCTGTTTTAACAATTTTTACAGCCTCGGGTAGTGCCGGAACTGCTTCACCAAACCAAACAATATGCGGACGGAGTTGAAAACCTTTTTCGCATTTATCGCCAATGTTAATTTCTTTGTAACCAATGTCGGTAACAAGTTGAGGATGTTTTGTGCTTTCTACTTTTGTAAGTTCGCCATGTAAATGCAGAATATTTTTACTTCCGGCTTTTTCGTGAAGATTATCAACGTTTTGAGTAATAATATGTACTGCGAAGTTTTTCTCCAAATCTTTAAGTCCGATATGTCCATAATTTGGTTCACAAAATTCGAGTTGTTTTCTACGAGCGTTATAAAAATTCAAAACAAGTTCGGGATTTTTATACCAGCCTTCAATACTTGCAACTTCCATAACATCATACTCTTCCCACAAACCTCCCATATCGCGAAAAGTCCGTATTCCACTTTCAGCACTTATTCCTGCTCCTGTTAAAACTACTAGTTTTTTCATTGTTTATATTTTTTTGACAGGATTTACAAGATTTACAGGTTTTTAACTTATTAATCCGGTAATCCTGTCTAAATTTTTTATCGAAGATTTAATCATTCTCATGTGTGTCTTATAATTAAATAAGATTCATAAAAATATCAACAACCTGTTTACTTGTTGTTCCATCGCCATAAGGATTTACTGCTTTTGCCATTCTGTCGTATTCAGCCTGATTTGTAAGCAATTTATTCATCCATGATAGTATTATTTCTTTATTTGTACCAACCAAAACGGCTGTTCCTGCATCAACTCCTTCGGTACGTTCGGTTACATCTCGCATTACAAGAACAGGTTTTCCTAACGATGGTGCTTCTTCTTGAATTCCACCCGAATCGGTAAGCACAATATATGATTTATTCATCAACCAAATCAAATATGGATAATCGATAGGTTTAATTAAATGTACATTTTTTAAACCACATAAAATTTCGTTTACAGGTTTCAAAACATTTGGGTTAAGATGAACAGGATAAACTATTTCAACATCGTGGGTTAGGCTAATTTCTTTAATTGCATTGCTAATATTTTCAAACGGTTTTCCAAAGTTTTCGCGACGATGTCCGGTTACTAAAATAACACGTTTATTAAAGTCAATTTGTTTAAAAAACTCTACATAATCTGTTTCATTGTTGCTAACAATTTCTTTTCCCCATAATAATGCATCAATTACTGTATTTCCAACCACATAAATATGGTTTTTTATTCCTTCATTCAATAAAGTCTGTTTTGAAAAACTTGTAGGAGGGAAATGATAATCTGCAAGATGAGTAATCAGCCGACGGTTTATTTCCTCAGGAAAAGGAGCATATTTATCGAAACTTCTTAGTCCGGCTTCGAGATGTGCAATTTTAATTTTTTTATAAAATGCTCCTAATGCACCTAAAAAACTTGTTGATGTATCTCCTTGAACAAAAATAACATCGGGCTGAAATTCGTTAAAAACAGGTTCCAGATTTTTAATTACATCGGCAGTTATATCGAATAGGCTTTGATTATGCCTCATTATATTTAAATCGTAGTCGGGAACAACTCCAAAAAAATTCAAAACTTGGTCAAGCATTTCCCGATGTTGAGCTGTAACACAAACTTTTATGTTGAATTTTTCAGGATACAATTTGAATTCCCTGATAAGAGGTACCATTTTAATAGCCTCTGGGCGAGTTCCGAAAATAAATAGAATTTTTTTCATTATAGAATCAATTATTGTAATTACTCAGCAGTAAAGATATGAACATTAAATTGTTTTAAAAAAAAGAAAGTTTCTGAATAATTTCAAATTTTAAATTGTCTGGGTGTACGACATTTTGTCCATTAAAAGGAAATTTACAGCTAATATCGCCGATTACCTCAGCCTCAGTCAGGCGTTTCCAAAGCTGCAAAAAACTCACAATATTTGAAAAAAAGCTCCCCCAGTTTTTTGTAAGTTTCTGAATATATATGATTTGACAATGCTAAACAAACCTATTCTTTTTTTTATAACCTTAGTAAAATCAATAATTATTACTCAAAACCTTATTACCTTATTCTCATTGATTAATAAGATAATAAGGCAGTGCATTGAGCTTGCCGAAATGTTAAAATCATAGATAACTTTGTATCTTACTAAGGTTTAAAAATTCCAAAAATAAGGTTATCATAAAAGAATGTAGCAAGTAAGATGAAAAAAATCTAAATATTTGAATGAATCAAAATATATTAAAACATAACCACCACATTTAAATAGCAATATAAAAATGGGGGAGCTTTTTTTTCATTAAGTATGAATTTTTAACAGCTTAGGTAGAACCTCAGCCGAACCGGATTGCAAAAACCAGTATAATTAAAAAGTAAGCACTTTGTCGCTTTCCATTGTTAGCTGTGTGAGTTCTTTCATGCTGCTTAGGCTTACTCCTTCAACAAATTTCAGTTCTTTTAATCCTCTGGCTTCGACACAGGATGTACAAATTTTTATTTGTCCTTTTTTAAGTACTACTGCTTTCAACATTCGTTCGATATTGTAATATCCGTTTGGAGTATTTTGATTTGGAATTGCACAAGAAACAGCATCTGCCATTAGGAAAATATTTACTTCTGTTCCTTCATAATCTTTTTGTATTTGCATTGCTAAACGTAGAGCGTTGTATGCTTTTTCTGTGCCATAAGGAGCATCGTTGATAATGATAAGTGTTTTCATTGTTAAATAGTTACATTGTTAAATTAGTATAATTCGAAATTTTTAAATCCTAAATTGGTTATTGACTGATTTTAAGTTTAACATTTCGTTCGAAATAATTTCCGGTCATTCCTTCTTGTGCATTACCTTTTACACTTTCGCCTTTTGTTAACATAACTTGTAATTGTATTTCAGCATCTTTAGCATTGCTTAATGGCTGAATAGTCGTTGATAAACTTGTTATGTCGGCATTGTCGTATCCCTGTAGTTTATCGCCAACCAAACGACAAGCCATTGGAAGATTTATATCCCAGCCGGGTGCAAACTTTGAAAGCGAGTTTGTTCCAATTGTAGCAGGGTCAATGTAAATCCATGCATTACGATAAGGAGATGAAGCCGATTCGCTTTTTTTTCTTCCGATTATAGTAAGTACAGTTTTTTGTTCGTTAGGCTTTGCTTCAATTAAAAATGTGCCATCTGATTGCTTTAATGATTTTTTGGTTTCTTTGTCCAAAATATCAATAATGGTATTATCGTCGTCTTTCCATTGTCCATTGCTGATATGGCAAACAAGACAATTTTTGGAATTGCTCAAAATGCCAACTGCCGGTGGATATGCGTAAGCAGCACCATTGTTATTTACATTTTCACGAAATTCTGGATGATAAAAGTTTTCGGTTTCAGTAAATTGACTGAAAGTTATAATAACAAGTAAAATGGCTGTGAGAATGATTGCTTTTGTTTTCATCTTTTTTAAATTTATTAGGGACTATTAACAAATATTTATTGTTTAGTTCCTGAAAATTTTAAACCATTTTGTCCACTCATATTAAATAAATAATTGAAAGAGTTGTTGTTTGTGTCAAATCCTCCATTATGTGTTCCGTTTTGGCAACTCATAGTTTTCTTATGATTATCCCAGTTTTTGCTTTTTTTGTTATTATTTCCGCCCATCATTCCGCCTCCCATCATGCCACCACCGTTTGAATTTCCTTTATGACAACCGGATGACATTTGATGAGTACAGCACATTAAGCTATCAGAATTTTCATACACATTAATTACCATTGTGGTATCGAAATTTGCACCACTGCAATGAATCTGTACAGTTTCATCATCTATTTGAGTTACTTCGGTTGTTGCTGTACCTTCGTTGTTTTGAGTTACAGGGTCAATTAGTGTTCCTTTGTAGTTTCCTACAATGTTGTCAATACCTGAGTTTTGGTCTTTTTTGCATGACATTAAAACCGTTACGCCAATTAAGGCTACTAAAATTAAATTTACTTTTTTCATGATTAAAAATATTTAAGTTAATATATGTTTTTTGTTGAAATTAATATAGTCTATTTCAATAATATCCTTTTTCATATTCAATTTTTTCAATAAATCGTCCTTTAAGTTCAACTGATTTGTTCAATACACGATATAAAAATTAATTAATTCATAGGATATCCTTTGTCTATCCAATCTACTTTAAGATTTTTTGGGAGATTCAAAAGTTTATGGTTTGTAAATTTCATTTTATTAAGTAATTTAAAAGATGGGCGAATATTCGGGCAGACATCGAACGGGCAACACCCGCAATAAATCACAATATCAGCATCTTCGGGTAATTTTTCTAATATTTTTTGAAATTTTTCGATTCCATTTTTATCCATAGCATCTGACACATCAATTGCGTTTTTTATAAATCCTGCTGGACCAATACTAAAAATGTAAGGACTTTTAATGGTTGAATCGTTTATGATTTTTGCTAACTCAGAAGGGGGCATTAATTGTTTTTCGTTCCATATTTCTTTTGAATTTTGTGCATTGGAACAGGCAGAATAGAAAAGAATCAAAATTAAATAAAGGAATACATATTTTGTTCTCATACAAATTTGTTTTTTTATTAACGACCGCCAATTATTATAATCATTACTGTCATCATTGCTACCATCATTGCTCCCATTCCAATTGCCATCATTTTCATTGGATTTTTCTTTTGTTTATCGTGTTTATGGTTCATATCTGACATTCCGTGCATTGGACACATCATCATATCCATTTTATGCTCAGATGAAGTAGAGTTTTTTTGAACCAGAGCCATTCCGCATTTTGGGCAATTTCCGGGTTTATTTGATATAACTTCGGGATGCATTGGACAAGTATAAATTATGCTATCGGCAGAATTAGTTTGAATTTTTGTAGTGTCGGTTTGAGCAAATATTGGTGAAACTACTACCATTATAATTATTAACAACAAGTAATTTCTCATTTTTTAATATTTATTTAGTTCATATTAAAACCTAAAAATGCACTCGAAACAAGTACAATAATTGCAAAATACAGGCATATTTCACATAATTTTTTTCTACGTGCACGTAATTTAAAAAATCCTGCTTCTTCCTGAGTATCAGGTTTTGAATCTTTTGTAAAGGTGAAAAATATTTTATTTATTGCTGGATTTATTTTAAAGAAAATAACAATCATTATATAAATCATCGCAAAAATTGATAAAAGTTTTACAGCCAATGCTATTGATGCTATTGAAGATAATTCTTTAAATGCTCCATGAAATAAATAATGGTTAAAGGGCATTGCCATTCCTGTAAAAAACAGAACGATTATAAATGTAATACAATATGGTGCATTACCTTGCAAAGTGTCTTCTACAACCTTATCAAGTTCGTAAAATAATTTAGGACCATATTGTGCCCTGTTTTTTACAATATTTCTGTTATAAAAAGGTGCGGCAGCGCAGCCAACCAAAGCAATATTATGTAATGCCAATAATAACGAATAAATCAAATTTTCCATTTTTTCTCCTTTTGTTTTTAATTGTTTTGTAAATTATTTATTAAATTCTGATGTTTTTTCATGTTTTCTATTAAAACTTCTCTCATAATACGGCAAGCAATTGCAACCTTTTCGGACGATAATTTATAATAAACACTTAAGCCTTCTTTTCGCTGTGCTAATATTCCTTTTGTAGCCATTGATGAAAGATGCTGTGAAAGACTTGATTTTGGTCCGCCTATTTTTTCGAGTATTTCTCCGAAAGACATTTCGTTATTTTGAAGAGTATCAATTATTTCTATTCTTATTGCATGACCAAGTGCTTTGCAAATATTTGCATGTAATAAGTATATTTCTTTGTTATCCATAAGTTCGTATGTTTATTAGTTCGCAAATATATGAACTATGGAATTAATAATCAAAAAAAAATCAAATTATTTATTAATATTGCTGAAAAAAAGATTTAATTGTTTTAAAATAAACGATTTATTATTATGAATAATCCTAATACTTGGAAAAACTTGTCTGACAAATTGTATAAATTCATACATAAAAAGATAAAAGATAAAGAGATAGCAAAAGACATTCTGCAAGATGTATTATTGAAAATACTGGAAAAAAAGGATACAATGAAAAACTTTGATAATTACGAAGGTTGGATTTTTCAAATTACAAGGAATTTATTGATTGACTATTTTAGAAAAAATAATAGAAATATTGATTTTTCTCTTTT
>MENC01000281.1:19483-25912 GCA_001768155.1 Bacteroidetes bacterium GWA2_30_7 | reverse complement strand
ATTTCATTGGGGGTTATTCACATTAAATCCCGATGGGATTTTAGAAATCTCTGAAACCAAATTGAACTTACTAAATCTTAATTCTTTTTTTCTGAAAATCTTGTTTTTTTTCATTTTAACAACTCAATCCATCTTTGGAAAAAAACATCATTTAGAATTATTCTGAATGTTTCTTTATAGTGTTAACCAAAAATACAATTTACAAAATGTAAATTACAAAATGCGTTATAAAAGAGGTTTTTTTTGAAAATGATAACAAAATTTTTATAGTTTATATAACCCGTTTTATTTCAATATTCCTTTTCCAATGCTCAAACTTAATCCTGTTTACAGCTGAGTTTTTAAATATTCGTTTGAAATCCTGCTTGGTTATTGATTGCCATTGTTCTGCATTATAATTTTGAATCTCCGATTTTATAGCAAATTCTTTTTCAGTGGTTTCCGTAATTTTTTTATTCCAAGGACACGCATTCTGGCAAATATCGCAACCAAAAACCCACCCATCAAACTTTTGTTTTAAATTTTCCGTAATTTGTTCTTTATTTTCAATTGTTTGATAAGAAATACATTTGCGTGCATCTAATTGATATGGAGAAGTTATTGCTCCTGTTGGACAACTTTCGACACATTTATTGCAACTTCCACAATAATTATTTATTGGCTTGTCGTATTTTAGTTCAAGAGTTGAAATAATTTCTCCTAAAAAGAAAAAAGAGCCAAACTTTTTATTAATCAAACAAGTATGTTTCCCAATCCAGCCTAATCCTGCTCTTTGTGAGGCTGCTTTTTCAAGAATCGGAACTGTGTCAACACAAATTTTATTTACAGAATCAGATTTAATTGTCTTTATTGTTTCACAAAGGCTAAATAATTTATCTCTAATAACAGTGTGGTAATCATTTCCATAAGCGTATTTTGAGATTTTTGGCGAATTTTCAGGTTGATTATTTAAAGTATTATAATTTAATCCAACTACAATAATAGATTTTGCATTTTCTAATAGTAAAGTCGGATTCGTTCGTTTTTCAAAATTATTCTCTAAATATTGCATTGAGCCATGAGAGCCAATTTTTAACCATTCCTGCATGTATTTTTTTTCAAAAGAAAATTCTTCGGCTTTACAGATGCCACATAATGAAAATCCTAATTTATGAGCTTCCTGCTTAATTGCTAATGAAATTTTTTCTATATCTTCGCTCACTTTATTAAAATTTTATGAAAACAAAATTAAGAGCAATATTAATACTCTCGGCACTTTTAGTGAATTTTTTTCTTTTTGCTCAAAAAGAAGATTCTCTGACTATTCGAAAAATTTACGAAAACGCACTTTTATGTGATACAGGTTATAATAATTTGTATTATTTGACAAAAAAAATAGGACCAAGACTTGCCGGCACTCCTCAGTCTCTTGCAGCAGTTGATTGGGCTTATCATGCAATGAAAAATTTGGGTTGCGACACAGCCTATCTTCAGGAAACTACGGTTGCAAGATGGATACGCGGAGATGTTGAAATTTGTAATATAACTTCTACAAAATTTGGAGAATTAAAAACAAAGGTCTGTGCTTTAGGCGGTTCTGTTGGTACTCCAAAGGGAGGAATTTTAGCCGATGTGATAGAAGTTAAAACTTTTGATGAACTCAAAACTCTTGGAGAAAAAAACATAAAAGGCAAAATAGTTTTCTTTAATCGTGCAATGGACCCAACAGAAATTAACCCCTTTTATGCTTATGGAAAAGCTGTTGACCAACGTGGACATGGAGCTAAAGAAGCAGCAAAATATGGTGCAGTAGGCGTTATTATTCGTACATTATCTTTAACAAATAATGATTTTCCTCATACAGGCGTTTTGAGATATGACGAAAAAATTGTAAAAATCCCGGCTGCTGCAATAAGTACTAACGATGCAGAAATTTTAAGCAAATGGCTTAAACAAGATTCGGCATTGAAAATGTTTTTTGAAATGTATTGTAAATACGATGGAGAAGCGAAATCTTATAATGTAATTGGCGAAATTAAAGGCTCTGAAAAACCAAATGAAATTATCACTGTTGGCGGTCATCTCGATTCATGGGATATTACTCCCGGCGCAAACGATGACGGTGCCGGATGTATTCATTCAATGGATGTTATCAGAATATTTAAAAGTCTGAAAATAAAACCTAAGCATACAATACGAACAGTTTTGTTTATGGACGAAGAGTTAAATCAACGTGGTGGAGGCACTTATGCTGAAACTGTAAAAAAAGAAAATGAAAAAATGATTGTAGCACTGGAATCGGACGAAGGAGGAGCAATGCCCATTGGTTTTTCAGTTGATGCAAATAGCGAAATTGTAGAAGCAGTAAAACAGTGGGAGCCCTTATTAAAACCGTATGGTTTATATGAATTTTCAAAAGGTTGGGGTGGTGTTGATATTGACCCTTTGAAAAAACAAGGAATCCCTCTAATTGGCTTAACGATAAATGCTCAACGCTATTTCGAATATCATCATGCTCAAAATGATACTTTTGAAACAGTAAATAAAAGAGAATTACAAATGGGCGGTGCAGCATTTGCTTCATTGATTTATCTGATTGATAAATATGATTTTGAAAAAAAATAATTCACTTATTATAATATTATTATTGTTTTTTTAAAGCTAATTATGTAACATTGCAAACTCATTTTTAGAGTGGGGCCCATAGCTCAGTTGGTTAGCAGCACCTGACTCATAATCAGGGGGTCCCTGGTTCAAGTCCAGGTGGGCCCACTAATGAAAATCAAGCGATTACAAAAAAAAGAACTCCGAAATTGGGGTTCTTTTTTGCTTTAAAAAAAATTAATAATTGTATTATGGATTTGTACAATAATGAAATAATTATCACACAAAATGTTTTAATGAAATCCTGTAATCTCTCTGTATCAACAATTAAACGCTATTGGAAGGAATTAAAATCGGAAATAAATGAAGTTAATAATAGTATCCAAGAAAATAGGCAAAATTTGTGCTAATATGAAAATATAATATTGGATTAAACCCGAAATTAAAAGTTGAAAGATTGGTTTAATTTATTAGATTATTAAATTAAAGTTCGCTATATTTGTATATTCGTTAAATACGTACAATAATATAAAACGTACAAAATGGAAAATACTGATACAATAATTGAAACTGCCATTGAAAGATTTTTATATCATACAAAAATCAAAATAAAATGGAATCAACCAAAAGGTAATAAGCCAGAAAAAGATGTTATAATTACAATATTTTTCCCAAACAAAGAGGAACTGTTCATTCCAATCATCAAAAAAGAGTTTACTAATATCCATTTTTACAATTTGGAGAAGAACTATAAAGAACAAAATCCACATATTATTGTTATTGCTGAACACATAAATCCAATTATCAGAGAAAAACTTCGAAACCTGAATATTTGTTATCTAGATATCGCCGGTAATACATTTATAAAAACACAAGAACACATAATTTTTTTAGATGGTTTTAAAAATGCAAATAAAATTACAATTAACAGAAACAGAGCGTTTACCAAAGCAGGTCTAAAAGTTTTATACAATCTGTTAATTAATCCCGAGATAATTAATACTCCTTATCGAAACATAGCAAAAGAGGCAGATGTTGCTCTTGACACAATTAATAAAACATATACTGCTTTAAAAGAATTAGGATTTATTATTAACCTAACTCCAAAAACTTATTTACTCGCCAATAAGAAAAAATTATTTGAACAATGGATAACAAATTACGAAAACAAATTAAAACCAACTTTGTATATTGGAACGTTCAGATATCCCAAAAATGAAGACATAAAAAATTGGAAAGATTTTAATTTTATTGATGATAATACTTGTTGGGGAGGTGAGCCTGCTGCTGGTATTATTACAAAATATCTTTATCCTGAAATTTTTACAATCTATACAACATTAACAAAACCGGAATTGATTAAAAAATATAAGTTACTACCCGACCCAAATGGAAATGTCATAATTTATAAAAAGTTTTGGAATACAAATACAGAAAATCCAAATGTCGCACCGTTGGAATTAATATATGCCGACTTGGTAAACACAGGCGAAGGAAGAAACATTGAAACAGCTAATATAATTTACGATGAGTATCTTAAAAATAAATACGAATAACATAAATGACATAAAGATTAGGGAAATTATCAACGACCTAAATCTTGCTTCTGCTGAAATAGGAATTGATTATTATGTGATTGGTGCAAAAGCCCGTGATTTTTGGTTTGAAGCTAATAATATTTCGCAACGAAGATTTACTCAAGACATTGATTTTGCTGTTTTAGTTTCGGATTTAAGCCAATTTCAACTGTTTATTAAGTTGTTAGTTGATAAATTTGGTTTTAGTGTGATTGAAAAACTGCCATATCGGGTAATTTACATAAAGCATGAATTTACAATAGATTTACTTCCATTTGGAGGAGTTAACGAAGCTGGTTATATTAATTTCATGGATAAGTTTGATACACAAATTTCAATTCTTGGATTTGAAGAAGTGTACAAAGAAATTTCAAATTACGATATTAACCATAATGAAGTTAAAATAGCTTCGTTGCCCGGGCTTTGTATATTAAAATTGGTTTCGTGGTCAGATAAACCCGATTCAAGAATTAAGGATATTGAAGACATAAACATAATAATTCAAAACTATTTTGATATTATTGAAAATGAAATTTATGAAAACCATAATGATATTTTTGATATTGAAAACTTCGATAGAGTCTTAGCTGGGGCTAGAGTTTTAGGTCGAAATATGATTCCGATTCTAAATCATTCTGAAAAACTGAAAACAAGAATTCTAAATGTTTTAAATGAAAATATTGATATAAAAGGTAATTGTTCAATGGCGAAAATAATGATTAAAGGAACTAATAATTCAATTGAAGAAGCCATAATTTTAGTACAAGAAATAGTTCACGGGATTAATGATAATATTTGAATTCTATGCTACAATCTATGCTGCAAATTGTCGAAAAAAGCAGATTTATGTTACAATTGAAATTTTTTAACATCCTTATATTCAGCTCAATAGAAATCATTTTTTCATTCTCATAATCAGGGGGTACCAGGTTCAAGTCCAGGTGGGCCACAAAGTAAATCAGATAGTTACGTAAAAAACGACTTTCTGATTTTTTTTTGATACTTACTAATCAAATCACAAATCAGAAAAACCAAATAACAAATAAATCTCAATAACTCAATATTCAATGTCCGAAACCGTTTGATTATTTGTATTTTAAACATTGAAATTTATTTGAATTTTATGATTTGTATTTTGGAATTTTTCTGAAACCTAACTGTAATTGGTATTCATACAAACACATAGATAAAGAGTAAAAAAACGTAATTTAGTGTTAATTCAATAAAATTGATAAAAAATGGAAGTCGGGGAAGCTAAGTTAATCAAAATAAAAAACCCCGATTTTGTCGGGGTTTTTCAATCGAAATTAAAATAAACAAATTGAACGAGAAATTATTTTATTATCTGCAATTTCATTGATTTAATATTGCTGAGTGTTTCAATTTGCACATAGTAAATCCCTGAAACATAGTTATCCGTATTAAGCTCAAATTTATTGCTGTTAACATTAAAATTGGATATTTCTGAACCAAGTAAGTTAAATACCCTTATTTTTTCAATATTTTCTTCAGAAATAATTGATGCAATTTCCTTTGCAGGATTTGGATAAATATTTACAGTCGTTGTGGTTATAGTTTTTTCAATTCCGGAACAAATATCAATTGTTAACGAAATAGCATCTGTTGAAGTACAAACACCGTCTGTAACTGTAACTGAGTAATCGTAAACTCCCGATGTCATTGATGTAGAATTTACTGTTAATGTTTGAGCTACGGATGAATTATCCCACAAATAACTCATTCCAGCATTTCCTGCATCAAGTACAGCAACTTCGCCTAAGTTTGAGCATAGTGTATCATTCAATCCAAGTTCAACAATTATTGCCGAATTTATTGTCAAATCAGTAGTTACAGTAGAATCGCAACCTGCAACATTAACCAAAACATCAGTATAAATTCCAGTAGATGTGTAAGTGCTTGAACCAACTGTTACAGAAAATCCCTGACATTCAACAAACGTTTGTGAGCTTGAGTTAGGTTGATTAATTGTAAGATTTGTTGTAACTGTAGAATCGCAACCAGTTACATTAACCAATACATCAGTATAAACTCCTGTTGTATTGTAAGTGTTTGTTCCAACTGTTACAGAAAAACCTTCACATTCTACTAATGTTTGTATGCTAGAAGTAGGTTGATTAACAGTTAATGTTAATGTTACAGTAGAGTCGCAACCTGTTGTGCTTGTAAATAATTCTGTAAAAACACCAGTGGTTGTTAAGTTTTGTGTTCCTAAAATGTAACTATCTCCATCGCAAATTGAAGCCGATAA
>MENC01000281.1:18325-19477 GCA_001768155.1 Bacteroidetes bacterium GWA2_30_7 | reverse complement strand
GTTATATGCAGTTACAACCGATAATGTTAGCGTTACTGTACTATCGCAACCATTTACACTTTGGAAAATTTCTGTGTAATCGCCCGAAGTTGTTAATGTTTGAGTTCCAAATATATAAGAGCCATTACAGATTGATGCTGATGCTGTTTCTGTATAAGTTGGATTAATTGTTAAATTGGTTGTTACTGTTGAATCGCAACCATTGGCAGCAGTAAAAACATCTGTAAAAACTCCGGTTGTATTATAAGTGTTTGAGCCTACTGTAATTGAAAAGCCCTGACATTCATCAAAAGTTTGCGAACTTACTGATGGTTGCTCAATTGTTAAATCTGTTGTAACTGTTGAGTCGCAACCAACTGCATTAACCAATACATCGGTATAAACTCCTGTTGTTGTGTAAGTGTTTGCTCCAACTGTTACAGAAAAGCCTTCACATTCTGAAAAAGTTTGAGTGCTTGAGCTTGGTTGATTAATTGTAAGATTTGTTGTTACTGTTGAATCGCAACCTGCTGTATTTACCAATACATCTGTGTAAATTCCTGTTGTGTTATAAGTGTTTGAACCAACTGTTACAGAAAATCCCTGACATTCAACATAAGTTTGCGAACTTGTTGATGGCTGATTAATTGTTAAATCGGTAGTAACTGTAGAATCACAACCAGCAACATTAAGAATTACATCAGTATAAACTCCTGTTGTAGTATATGTGTTTGAACCAACTGTTACAGAATAACCATTACATTCTACAAAAGTTTGTGTGTTTGAAGTTGGTTGATTAACTGTTAATGTCAGTGTTACAGTTGAATCGCAACCGGTTGTGCTTGTAAATAATTCTGAATAAACACCTGTGGTTGTTAAATTTTGTGTTCCTAAAATATAACTATCTCCATCGCAAATTGAAGCTGATATTGCTTCGTTATATGTAGTTACAACGGATAATGTTAGCGTTACTGTACTATCACAACCATTTACAGATTGAAAAACTTCTGTGTAATCGCCAGAAGCTGTTAATGTTTGTGTTCCAAATGTATAAGAACCATTACAAATTGATGCTGATGCTGTTTCTGTATAAATTGGATTGATAGTTAAATGTAAAGTTACAATTGAATCACAACCGGAGGCATTTGTCAGTAAATGAGTTTGGTCGCCTGA
>MENC01000281.1:3948-18306 GCA_001768155.1 Bacteroidetes bacterium GWA2_30_7 | reverse complement strand
TACCAGTGGAAACTATCACAAGCAACTACAGTTGTGTCGCCAGTTGAACTATTGTTGATAGTTAAATTTAAAGTTACAATTGAATCACAACCTAAAACATTTGTTTCTGTAAATGTTGCTGTTGTATTACTTGCTGTATATGTAAGTCCATCAATCCAAGTATAACTATCACATGCTATTTGAGTATCTGTTCCTGCATTGCTATTATTGATAGTTAAATTTAATGTAATTGTACTATCGCAACCTGCAACATTCGTTAATACGTGAGTATCTGAAGTGCTTGAGGTGTATGTTGTACCAAACCATGTAAAACTATCACATGCTGTTTCGGTTTGAGTGCTTAAAGTATGCTGATTAACTGTTAATGTTAATGTTACAGTTGAATCGCAACCGCCGGAAGTAGTAAATAATTCTGAAAAAACTCCTGATGTAGTAAGATTTTGAGCACCTAAAACATACGTTTCTCCATCGCAAATTTCGGCAGTTCTTGATTCATTATAAGAAGTAACAACTGTTAATGTTAAAGTTACAGTACTATCGCAACCATTAATGCTCTGAAAAACTTCGGTATAATCTCCTGAAGATGATAGAGTTTGTGTTCCTAAAACATAAGTTGAAGTTCCACAAATAGTAGCCGAAGCAGTAGTCGCAAAAGTTGGATTAATTGTTAAATTTGTTATTACTGTTGAGTCGCAACCATTTGAAGCTGTAAGAACATCGGTATAAACACCTGATGTAGTATATGTATTGCTACCTACTGTAATACTAAAACCTTCACATTCGGTAAATAATTGTGTAACAGAACTTGTTGGATTTACAGTTAAGGTAAGTGTTACAATCGAATCGCAACCATTGACAGAACTAAAAGTTTCGGAATAGCTTCCTGTCGCTGTTAATGTTTGTGTTCCAAGCGTATAAGAATCACCACATGTAATAGAAGCTGCATCATTTACTGCATAAACAGGAAATTCAACAACTACTTTATCAGACGAAACTCCTGAACAACCATTAGCATCGGTAACAGAAACCGAGTATGTTCCTGCATTAGCATTAATAGTTTGTGTACTTGAACCATCAGACCATAACCATGAAGCGTAAACTCCTGCATCTAATGTTGTGTTACTTCCTTCGCAATAGCTTAATGTTCCACTAATTACAGGCATTGGAGAAGCTTGTTCTGCCACACCACCTGCAAATGTAGAAATGGTGTAAGGAACTCCAAGATAATTAGTAACCTCATTTGCTCCTGAAGCAGAAGACCAGTCAACATTTGATGAGCCACCTAATGCCTCAAACTTTATATCGAAAAGTTTACCATCGGCAATAGTAACCGGACCTGTAACCAAAATCCACGATTCAATAAGAGTTCCTGATGCCGAGATATTATTTTCCAAAGCATTAGAAAATGCTGCATCCCAGTTCAATGTACGTCCAAAACTAAGAACGCTTGGGTCGTAAACTATTTTCATTGAAAACGAGCCAACTGCTGTAAAACCTGTAACATTTACAGGAATTGTAATGCTATCGCCAACATTACAAACAGATTGGCTTCCAAGTGTTAATGTTATTTGTGCATTTGCTGAAAATCCAGCAAAAAAACAGAATAAAATTGAAATAAAAATTGTTTTAAAAGTATTCATTTTTGATAATTTATTTATATTATTTTTATTAAGAAATAAAAAAAATATTACCTCAAAATCTGAGGTAATATTTTCTGATTAGTGATTATTTAATTACAGATATAACCATTCTTTCGGTTGAAATTTCAGAATTAACTTCATACGAAACAGCACACTGATAAATACCTTGAGCTAAATCATTGGTATTTAATGTGAGGCTATGATATCCAGAATTTTGGTTCAAGTCTGCAACTTTTTTAATTAAACGACCATCAACATCATATAAGTTAATGCTTACTTTTCCATTTAATGGTAATGAATAACTAATTACAGCAGATTCTTTAATCGGATTTGGATAAATATTCATACTAAAATCAGTTATATTGTTTGAATTAACACTTGTAATACTTGTAGTTAAAGTTGGTAATTCAAACTGAACTAAACTGTAAGGAATTGCAGAAGCATCGGCTACTTCACTTTCGTGGTTTGTTCCAAAATTTACTTCTGTAATTTCGCTTGAAATTGATTTTACACTTAATGTAAATAATACATCATTTGCATTAGCATTTAACGATATAAGATTGCACCATGTTAATCTAACTTGTCCATTTGCAATATTATAAAGCAAATCTTCCATTCCATTTATTACAGGATTTACTGATGAAATATCAATCAAATCTTGTGGATAATTAATAACAAGCGATACAGCTCCAATTTCTGAAATATTTTGAACTTTAACAGGAATATCGGTTACTGTATTGTTGTTTATTACAACTGTTTCGTTATTTACAAATTCAACAGTTACCTGACCTGATTTTGCTGAAGATGGAATATAAGAACCATTTACATCGCCAAAGCATAATGATTTAAAATCCATAACTTCGTTTGAAACAGAGATTGTAACAGGTTGTGGATTAAAATACCAATCGCCTGAAGGGAAACTGGTTATTGTTCCATTAAATCTGTTTTGAATGAATAAAGCATCGGTTGTATTAACAGAACTGCTTGCATTAACATCTGCTGCGGCTAATTTTGGCTCTGCAAGTGTAATCATTTCGGCAAAATGTTGTTGTACTAATAAAGCATCGGTAGCATTAACATCGCCAAATGCCTTAGTTGTAGAAGCCGAAAGAGAATAATTATCAGGAGCTAATGAAGAAAATAAATAAGCTCCATCAACATCAGTTACAACAGAATCAATTTTAACAGTATTCTGATACAAACAAACCATTGAATTGTTCATAGAAGTTGAATCTAAATTATCGTAAGTAACAATACCCGAAATTTCGTAAGAATTAATAGTTAAATCGGTAGTAACAATTGAATCGCAACCATTTGCTGCTACAAATATATCGGTATAAACTCCAGTTGTATTGTATGTATTAGAACCTACTGTAATGGAAAATCCCGGATTTTCAACAAAAGTTTGTGTAAATTCAGAAACAGGATTTATTGTTAAAACAGTTGTTACAGTTGAGTCGCAACCATTAGCTGCAACAAGTACATCGGTATATGTTCCGGAAGTTGTGTATGTGTTTGAGCCTATTGTATATGAACCACATTCGGTAACATTTTGAGAAGCTGTTGAGGGTTGTAAAATTGTTAAATTTGTAGTAACCACAGAATCGCAACCATTTGCATTTACTAATGTATCATTATAAATACCAGTAGTATTATAAGTATTTAAACCTACTGTTATAGAGTAACCTTCACATTCAACTAATGCCTGTGAACTTGAAGTTGGCAGATTTACAGTTAAATTAGTAGTCATAATAGTTGGACATCCACTTCCTGTAGTAATTGTATCAACATAAGTTCCTGATGAATAATATGTATTAGTTCCCACTGTTAATGAATCGTCCTGACAAATACCTACTGTCTGTGAACTTGTGGGTCCGACAACTGTTACGAGTTGAGTACCTGTTTTTGTACAACCTGACGCATTATTTGTAACAGTTACAGTATAGGTTTCGGTTGCAGAAGGTGTAAACGCAATATTGTTTACAACGCTGTTTGACCAACTGTATGAATAAGTTACAGGAGTAGTACAACCATTTGTTACATTAACCCAGCTTGTTTCAGGCATATTTATCATCGCACCGAAAATATTGAAGCTTGAATTACCTGAAACTAATGCTCCGGCACCTTCATCAAATTTGAAATTAGCAATAAGCCCAGTAGGATTTCCGCTTAAACAGGTGTTCATACCTGTATTGATTTCACCGGCTGTTCTTGCTACATTCCATAGTCTTACATCATTCATTTCGCCCTGCATTACATCATAACCACCTTTTGTGCCACCAATAAAATATTGATATTCCATAACCGACTCCGCACTTTTATTAACTAATGATTTATCAGAACCATAATTCCACATTGAACAAAGATTACCGTTCAGATACAATTTAATTTTATCGGTATCAGTTGTGCCTGTAGAATCAAAAACAACAGCAACATGTGCCCATGTACCTAATGGTATGACAGAATCAGTAACATATTCCATATCTATACTATAATCATAATTATAATATTTGAATGCAAGTGCATAACCAGAATCCTGCCTTAACAAATAAAACATGCTTTCAGTAGATGGCCCTTCAGTCACATTCTCAATATATTTATCGAAAATCGTGTAATCATTCCAGTCATCATAAATATCAGTCGGTTTAACCATTGCTTCAATTGTAAAAAGAGAGTCGTTATTTAACGCTGGAATACTTGTTGCTCCAAGGTCAATGCCATCGTCATCACCGTCAAATTGCAAGGCTGGGTTTCCTGTTACTACCGGCACAGAAGCATTCAAGGTTACAGTGCTGCCTTCGCAAATTTCTGCAATAGCAGGAACACTTGTCAATGTTAATGCAGGAGCAGGGTTTATCATAACATTAGTTGTTATAATAGAATCGCAGCCGCTTGCAGCAGGAATTGTATCATTATAAGAACCGCTTATAGAATATGTATTACCGAAAACTGTTACAGACTCACCTTCACATTTTATAAATGCCTGTGTTCTTCTGGGAGATGGAAGAATTGTTAAATGGTATCTTACTATTGAGTCACAACCATTAACATTTTGCAGGTATGAGTTATAATCCCCACTTGTAGTATAAGTTGAATTATAACCCCATTGGCTTCGAACAGTCAAAGAAAATCCTTCACATTCATTTAATGTATCATAAATGTTATTGACGGGGTTTACTAAAAGCACGTAAGAATCACTAAAAACGCAACCTGTTGTAATGTCAGTAACAGATACGTAAAATGTTGAAGTGGACGAAGGATTAACATTATTGGTGCTAGGAGGCCACGAGCCATAGTTTGGCGACCAGTTATAGTAAAAATCATGATTGGCAGGCAACGCGTTTGCAGTTAATGTTGTTGACCATCCCGGACAAGCACTTGTATTGCTTGAAGTGATATTCACAGAACCTGTATTAATAGCCAGATTTGTGGTGATTACAGAGTCGCAGCCTGAAGGAGCTGTAACATAATCAGTGTAAGTACCGGCAATAGTATAAGTATTAGTTCCAACAGTAACCGACTGTCCTTCGCATATTGTCAGATTCTGTGTTCTTGTTCCGGGTGTAATGTAAGTTAAGTTAGTTGTTACAATGGAATCGCAACCGCTTGGAAGTGAGAAGAAATCTGTGTAAGTACCTGCTGTGTTATAGGTATTAGAACCAACGGTGTATGTTTCACCCGGGCATATTGAAATATTTTGTGTAAACGACGGCGAACCAAGCGATAGTGTTAAATAAGTAGTTACTGTAGAGTCGCAACCTAAAGATGAAGTTAAAACATCTGTGTAAACACCACTTGTACCATAAGTGTTTGTTCCAATTGTATAAGAGCATGTTGCATTTACAGTGTGTGAAATATGGTATGGTTGTAAGAAAGTAAGTTGTGTTGTAACTGTTGAATCGCAGCCTGTCGCACTTTGCAACACATCAGTATAAGTACCGTTTGAAGTATAAGTATTTGTTCCGATAGTGTATGACTGTCCGATACATCTTTCAATATTCTGTGTTTTTGATATTTGTTGTAATACCGTCAGATTCGTTGTAATAGTTGAATCACATCCGTTCGGAGCGGATATTACATCAGAATAAGTTCCTGATTCAGTATAAACACTGCTTCCCACTGTTAATGAACTTCCGTTGCAGATTGATAGTGTCTGAGTTCTGGCAAGATGAGGATTTAAAGATAAATTTGTAACAACAACCTGCGTTCCGCAAGCATTAACTATTGTATCTGTATAGGTTCCTGAAACTGAATGGGTATTCGAACCAATTGTATAAGAAGTACCTTCGCATTGTGAAATATTCTGAGGACTGGTATAAGATGGAGCAATCGTAAACTCTTTTGATTCAGCAAATGAGCATCCCATTACGTTATCTGAAATTGTAACTGTAATAGTCTGGGAATATGTTAAAGCGTCCGTCATTGTATTTGAGTAATTAGACCAACCATTATTCCACTCGTAAGTCAAAGGTTTTGGTGTTGAAGGAGTACAACCTGAAGTTGTTGATTCAAAATTATTATCCCAGCTATAGTACCCGCTTAATGTTCCATTATAATTTGAACCGGCACTGTTTGTAACTGAAGTGTATTCATTTGTACTTTCATCAAGTTTATATTCAATGATTAAACCTGAATTATCATTTTCTGCAAGACAGCCCGTATTTGGTGTACGTACAACGTTCCAGAAACGAACATCATTCATTTTTCCTTTGAATTTACTTGTATAATCTGTTCCGGCACCAACTTTCAGATTATTGAAAACAGCAGGAGTTACATCCGGGACATCGCCATTGGCACCTCCACCGGAATAAGCCCATCCACCATTAAAATAAATTGCAAGCTTTGACCACGTGCCGCCACTGATTGAAGGATCATATACAGCAGCAACATGCACCCACTGGTCTTTGATACCTGATGCATCAGCCCATGAAGCACCTGAAATAAATGTGTTATTCTCAGAAATAGCAAACTGTATGTTATCGTATGTTGAATTATAGACCAAAACCAGATAGTTGTCGCTATTGTTGCCGGCTGAGAAAAGATATCCCGTTTGTGCCCCCGTTGGCAGATATACCCAGGCTTCAAATGAGAAACCGGTTGCATAATCTAACTCAGTCGGACTTCCGCAACTGATGTAATTGTTATAAGATGGATTAAAGTTCAATGCATTGTTTGTACCATAGTTCAAGCCGGTTGAAGTAACAACCATTTTAACGCTGTCGCCGGAGCAAATCTGACCATTGGCAGGAGTAACAGCTAATGTATATTCAGGTTTTTTAATGGTAAGATTAACTGTTACAAGAGAATCGCATCCAGATACAGCCTGCAGGGTATCGGTATGATATCCGGCAGTTGTGTAAGAGTGCGTTACATATGTCTGCGGATTATAATAATCATAGGAACTGCCATCGCAAATAGTTTGCTCACTCATACTCCCTATTGGAGACCAACGTGGATTCAAAGTAAGGTTAATAATAGAGTCGCAACCATCAACGCTTTGCAAGGTAACCTGGTAAAAACCTGGATTGTAAAATGTCTGCCCACCGAATACATAAGGCTGGGCATAGCACATTGAATCACTTATATCTGTAAAAGTAGGACCGCCCGGCATAACATTCAGATTAACCATGCTATCGCAGTTGTCTATGCTGACAAAGTGTTCTGTATAAAAACCGGGAGTTGTAATTGTTTGGCTTCCAAATATAATTGGAGGGTTGCAAAGGTATATATTTTTATCTATAATATAAGGTTCTCCTATATTCAAATCCGTTGTAACAACAGAGTCGCAACCACTTGCTGCTATTAAAGTATCAATATATACTCCTGTGGTTGAATAAGTGTTTGTACCTACAACAACAGAAAAAGGGATACATTCATGATATGTACTGGAACCTGATTTTGCTGGTAAAACAGTTAAATATGTTGTAAGAGCGGTATCACATCCGTTAATACCGGGAATGGTGTTGGTATAAGTCCCATTGGTTGTGTATGTGCTGGTTCCGACAGTATATGACTGACCGTAACATACAGTAATATTTTGTGAACGTGAGGGAGGATTTGTAAGAGTAAGGTTCAATGTAATAGTACTGTCGCAACCAACAGCATTGGAGAGCACCTGAGTGTATGTACCATTATTAATGTATGTTTCATTATTTAAGATGTATGAACCACATGCTGTAACCGTTAAGGAAGAAACAGAGGGTTGTTTCACATAAGCTGTAACAGGACGACGAGATGTACTTACCCCGCATGAATTACTGTCCTGAAGGTAATATGTAGTATTGTCATATAACTGCTCAATGGTCAGAACTCCTGAACCTACAAGTGTTCCGCCAGTTGAGGCTGTCCACCATGTGGGGTTGGCAGGTCCATTATAACTGAATTGAACCTGATCGCCACTGCATATAGCTTCGCCAAAGGGCAAAGTAAAACCATAAGGATAATCGGGCAAATCGCATTGCCCTAATTTTGAAATATAAATATCTGCTCCATTAACAAAAGGCAAGGTTTCTGTTCCGCCTTCGGTATTAAAGTTGTTAGTTGCACTTTGAAAATATCCTGTAGTATATATATTATTACAGTAATAATCAACTGCTATACTAGAGGGCGTATCCCAAGCAGTGCTACCTTGTTGTTTTACCCAAATTAAATTTCCGACTAAATCTAATCGCATAACAAATATATCGGTAGCACCAGATGAGGTTAAATTACTTGTTCCTGTACCAGGGTCAAAATCGCAAGTTCCATAAAAAGTTCCTGCAACAACGGTTTTTCCATTAACACCAGAAGTGATAGTATAAATTACGCAGTTATTAGAAGACGTTCCACCACCATATTTTTGTGCCCAGATAAATGCACCTGCTGCGGTATATTTACAAACAAAAGCTGCCGGACCCTGTCCTCCGGTTGTATTCAAATTATTATACGGAGCGCCTGCCACGCCATCGAAATCTACATCGCCTTCAAATTTTCCGGCGAAAATAACATTTCCATAATAGTCAACATTAACAGCATTACCAGCATCTTCGTATGTACTTCCCATTGACTTAACCCACGACATTTTACCGTCTGTGGTTGAAAATTTTACTAAGAAAATATTTGCAGATACTGAGTTCATCCAGTATGAAGCACCTCCCATAGCAAAGTCCACATTTCCACCATCGGTGTTGAAATAACCAGTTGCAAAACCATTTCCATAATTATCAACAGCTATTGAATTTGATTCTATATCGCCGTATATATCTCCAGAAGCAATTTTTTGAGCCCAAACAAAATTTCCCGATTCATCGAGTTTAATAAAAAATGAATTATATTTATAAGCTACTTGTCCTGCTGTAGAATTTACATCATAAGTTCCGGTTCCGGGGTCGCAATCAACAGTTCCCCTATAAATTCCGGTCAGATAAACATTTCTGTTATTATCTACAGCTACTGAGCCAAGTTTTGCCATGTCGGTAGTTGTAAATCCTTTTGCCCAAATTAAATCACCGTTACTATCATATTTTGCAGCAAAAGCACCAGCCGAACTTATCGTAGTAACACCTGCACCTGGGTCAAAATCTATATTGGCACTACAAGAGCCACTTATATAAAAGTTTCCAAGATTATCAACTACTATATTCCCAACCTCATCCCAGCTACTACTTCCAATACTTTTAGCCCATATCAAAATACCGTCTTTATCAAATTTTGAGATGTAAATGTCTGACCACCCATTATTTGATATTGATGCTGTGCCAGTTCCAGGGTCGGCATCCATACTAATAGAGTACGAATATGTTCTTGCATAAGTACCTACGGTGTAAAAGTAGTTTCCATCAGGCGAAAGAGCTATTCCGTTCCCAATGTCGTCTGAAACTGTTCCAAAGCTTTTTGCCCATCCATAATTAGTCAGAGCCTGCGCATTCATATTAATTGCAATTGCCATAAATAGCAGAAAGCAAACTAATTTAATTGTTAAAAGTCTAATTCTTTTCATAAATTTTTATTTAGATTAATGTAATTAAGTAATTAATTGCAAAAATATAGTTATAAAACATATTAATAAAAAAAAGCACTATCACAAATGTATCACAGGTAGTATCACAAATATATCACAGAGGGGAATTTAGGATTTTGGGATTTAGTAATTTGTTATCAGCCTAAAATCTGTTTTTTTGTTAATAGCCATGCTGAAAAAAATCATTTAAAATATTGTAATTTAGATTTTTAAAACACATATTTAGTTATTAATAAAGATAATAACCATGTTTTTTTCAAACAATCATATTGGCTTGGTTTTCGGCATATAACAAATATATGGCAATCAACCTTAGTACCATATTTTTATGGTTTATAAAATCACCAAAAAACATGTATTCGGCAGATATTCAGTTATATAAATTATTTTAAATTGATTTGATATAATTTTGTTTGCAAATTTTATAAATATTTATAAAACATCTTTTTTTAACAGTCAGATATTCATTATTATATGGTTATTAACTTTTATACAGATTTTAGGATGCTTATTGGAAAAATAACACAAACAGTTGAAAATAAAAGCCTAAGCATATTAATTGTATTAATAATATGAAATAAAAATAGACATCTTTCCAAATTAATTATATAGCCATTTTTATACACAATCATTTATAAAAAACCTTATTTTTTTCAAGCAATCTTAGTAGAAATCAATAAATGGTTATGATTTAACATTTCGGCAAACTTATTTCGACATGCTCAATACATCGCAATGCACCGCCTTATTACCTTATTTTAATATTTCGACAAGCTCAATAACCAACGCTCAATAAGGCAATAAGATTTGTTTTGTGTATGATAATTTTTCTACTAAAAAAAACAAGGAATGAGCCCACTCCGAAAAGTCTAAAAAGTAAAAAATGCCACAAAATCACCAAATCACTAAAACCCACAAAAATAAGATTGTCAGACAAATGCTTTTAGTGAAAATTTTGTGTTTTAGTGCTTTGGCGATGCACTGAGCATGTCGAAGTGTGGCAAAATAAGACTTTTCGGAGTGGACTCAAGGAATAAGGTTTTAAAATTTATTTTGGAAAAATTTCTAATAAAAAAATCGTACAAATATAACTTCTAAAACCATCATATAAAAACCATTGATAAATAGCATAAAATATATTCATATTATCTTTAACTTTGTAATCATTTTAAAAAGTTAATAATGATTGAAAATAATTATGCTCAACTTTTTGATTTATTTCCAAATGTTAGCATTTCTGAATGGGAAAAGGCTGTTAAAGAAGACTTAAAAGGTTGCGATTTTGATAAAACACTGGTTTGGAATACTCAGGAAGGCTTTAAGATAATGCCTTGTTATCATAATGCTGATGTAACCAATTATAAACCAGAAGACTTAAGCCCTGCGTTGTTTCCATTTCTTCGTGGAACCAAGACAACAAATGACTGGAAAATTTGTCAAGATATTGTTGTAAATGAAAGTAAAGTAGCAAATGAAATTGCTGAAAATGCGATTAAAAATGGTGCTGAAGCAGTTCATTTTATTTTCAGAAGCAAAGTTTCAAAAAACTCACTTTCAATAATTTTAAAGAATTTAGATTTAAATACTTTTTTCTATTTTACCTCGCCTTCTAATGAACTTTTAATAGCTGAGTTTTTATCAGAAAATTCAAGCATTAAAACTTCAATTAATTACGACCCAGTCGGTTATTTGTCAATTAACGGTAATTACCAGAATAATGAAAAAGATTTTAGCAAAACATTTCGGAAATTATTCAACTTATTTAATTCTAATGGAAAACTTATAAATATTAGTGGAAATAATTTTCATAATTGCGGCTCATCAGTTATTCAAGAACTTGCACTAAGTCTGAGTGTTGCAGTTGAATATGTTCATCGCTTAACAGATTCAGGTTTCAAACCAGAAGAAATTTTTAATTTAATGAAATTTACTTTTGCGGTTGGAAACAACTATTTTTTTGAAATTGCAAAACTTAGAGCTTCACGTTATTTATGGTCAAAAATAGGAGCTTCTTACAATTTAAAAAATGAAGATTGTAAAATGAACATACATTCCGAAACCTCGCTTTGGAACATGACAAAATACGACCCACACGTAAATATGCTTAGAGCAACAACCGAAGCCATGTCGGCAATTATCGGAGGTACAGATAGTTTGTCAGTAAATCCGTATGATATTGCCTTAAAATCGCAAAACGAATTTTCTGCTCGTTTTGCCCGAAATACACAAATAGTATTAAAACACGAATCGTCTTTAGCACAAGTAACCGATGCAGCAGCAGGTTCTTACTATATCGAAAACCTTACAAATTCGATTATTGAAAACGCATGGAATTTATTTTTAGAAATTGAAGAAAATGGTGGTTATCTCGAATCTTTTGAAAAAGGAATTATTCAAAAAATGCTTTCAGAAACTTCATCCAAGCGAGGTTCAGATATTGCATTAAAAAATGAAAAAATTCTCGGCACAAATCTATATCCCAATGCTTTAGAAAAGATTACGGATGTTGACGAAAAGCCTGAAATTTATACTGTTACAAAGACTGACGCAATTTTCAAACCATTAAAACTATATCGCGGAGCTGAAGTATTAGAAGAGTTAAGGTTGAAATCTGAAAAAATTGAAAATATAAATCTGAAATGAAGAATAATATTTCAAAAAAAGAAGGGTTTAATGAAATTTTACTTTACACAACGCCTAACGGTAATGTAAAGGTTGAAATTTATTTACAAAATGAAACAATTTGGCTTACTCAGGAAAAAATTGCATTACTGTTTGGTGTACAGAGACCTGCAATTACCAAACATTTAAAAAATATTTTTGAAAGTGGTGAGCTAAATGAAAATTCAGTTAGTGCAAAAATTGCACATACTGCCAATGATGGTAAAACATACATGACTCAATTCTACAATCTTGATGCAATAATATCAATTGGTTATAGAGTTAACAGTACTCAAGTGAATTAATTGAATCAGATTTTGATAAAGAACTTAAAAAGTTAAAAAAATGAAACCCGATTTTAAAAAAACAAATATAAAAGATTGCTTTGTACCTCTCAATGACGGAAACCCGCAACTTCAAACTCTTACTCCCCTTCCTTTGGAAGGGGTTGGGGGTAGGTTAAACCTCAAACCTCAATTCTCAAACAGTCTTACAGCCGAAAACATTTACATCAAAAATTATTATACGAAGGAAGATATTTCAAAAGTAAAACATTTGAATTATGTTGCCGGAATTGAACCATATCTGAGAGGACCTTATTCAACAATGTATGTTCAAAAGCCCTGGACGATAAGACAATATGCAGGATTTTCCACAGCCGAAGAATCAAATGCTTTTTATCGAAGAAATCTGGCTGCAGGGCAAATGGGATTATCAGTTGCTTTCGATTTGGCAACTCACAGAGGTTACGATTCTGACCACGAACGTGTTGTAGGAGATGTTGGGAAAGCTGGTGTCGCTATTGATTCTATTCTCGACATGAAAATTCTGTTCGACCAGATTCCGCTCAATAAAATGTCGGTTTCAATGACAATGAACGGAGCTGTGCTTCCAATAATGGCTTTCTATATTGTTGCTGCTGAGGAACAAGGTGTTCCAATCGAAAAATTAAGCGGAACAATTCAAAACGATATTCTTAAAGAGTTCATGGTTAGAAATACATATATTTATCCACCTGAAACTTCAATGCGAATTATAGCTGATATTTTTGAATTTACATCACGCAAAATGCCTAAATTCAATTCAATAAGCATTTCAGGCTATCATATTCAGGAAGCCGGAGCAACAGCCGATATTGAATTGGCTTATACATTAGCAGATGGATTGGAATACATAAGAACCGGAATTAAAACCGGAATTGATATTGATTCGTTTGCTCCTCGTTTATCTTTCTTTTTTGGAATAGGAATGAATCATTTTATGGAAATTGCCAAACTTCGTGCAGCACGTATGCTTTGGGCAAGAATAATTAAACAATTCAATCCTAAAAATCCAAAATCAATGGCATTACGAACTCATTGTCAGACATCTGGCTGGAGTCTTACTGCTCAAGACCCGTTTAATAATGTTACTCGAACTTGTGTTGAGGCACTTGCGGCAGCACTTGGAGGAACGCAATCATTACATACAAATGCGTTAGACGAAGCAATTGCTTTACCTACCGATTTTTCGGCAAGAATTGCCCGAAATACTCAAATTTATTTACAGGAAGAAACAAATATTTGCCGTACAGTTGACCCTTGGGGAGGTTCATATTATATTGAAAGTCTTACCGATGAACTTGCACGTAAAGCTTGGGATTTGATTCAGGAAATCGAAAATTTGGGAGGAATGTCGAAGGCAATAGAAACAGGTTTGCCAAAAATGCGAATCGAAGAAGCTGCAGCCCGAAAACAAGCTCGAATTGACAATGGTAAAGAAATTATTGTAGGAGTTAATAAATATCGTCTCGAAAAAGAAGCCCCGATTGAAACACTCGAAGTTGATAATACTGCCGTTAGAGAAGCTCAAATAAAGCGTTTAGAAAAACTAAAAAAAGAACGAAATAACGAAGAAGTAGTTATTGCCTTAAATAAAATAACCGAAGCTGCCGAAACCGGAAAAGGAAATTTATTGGAATTATCTATTATTGCTGCCCGAAAAAGAGCATCTTTGGGAGAAATTTCGTATGCAATTGAAAAAGTAAAAGGGAGATATAAAGCTGTGATTAGGTCAATA
>MENC01000281.1:0-3915 GCA_001768155.1 Bacteroidetes bacterium GWA2_30_7 | reverse complement strand
CACAGGTTATGCCGATATTGGCTTTGATGTTGATATTGGACCATTGTTTCAAACACCTGCCGAAGCTGCAAAACAAGCAGTCGAAAACGATGTTCACATTCTTGGCATTTCGAGCCTTGCAGCCGGACATAAAACTCTGGTTCCACAGGTGATTGATGAATTAAAAAGGCTTGGACGCGAAGATATTATGGTTATTGTTGGGGGAGTTATTCCTCCTCAAGATTATGATTTCTTATATAAACATGGAGTTGTAGGAATTTTTGGACCCGGAACCTCAATACCTGATGCTGCTATAAAGATACTTGAAATACTGATTGATACACATAAAAATTAAATTTTTACAGCTCGGATGAGGCTATGTCTCAGACGAATAAATTAATACAGCCCGAGCCTGTAAAGATAATACCGACAAAGGTAGTACCTTTGTCGAACATAGATAAAACCATTCTAAATACCCCGATTTAGCATCGGGTAGGCATGGTGTTTCTTTCATGCGTTATTATATGGCTGACAAACAGTATATTAATATTGCATTTGCGGTTTTTAGGATATAAATAAATTTGAAAGTTTTTGAATAATTTCAAATTTCATATTTTAAATTGTCTTTATTTCAACACTTTAGATTTATAAAAAATATTATACTGAAAATAAAAGTAAAAATTCTTGACTTAACTATTTCCTTATATTAAATTTGTCTAAATAAAAATAACGAAAAAAAATGAGTATTTCATTAATCGGAGAAAAATTTAAAATGAACATTATGAAACATAATATTTAAAATACTCAAAAAAAATTTAACTATTTTTATTATTTAGAATCTTTCTAAATAAGAAACAATTAAAATTTTTTAATATGAAAACAAACTCTTACTCAACCGCACAAAAATATTACATAGTTATATTGATAACATTTGCAATATTTTATTTAAACAATTATCAAGCAATCTCTCAAATTGCTCCAGTTATAAACCCCGCCGGAGGTTTCCATATTGATGGTGGACTAAGAGCTAATACTCCTACAAATGGTGTTGGCGACTGGGTTGAAGGACCCGGAACGGGTGGAGGTTTTGTATTATATAATAATGGGACTCCTGTTGATCCTTTAAACAGTCAGTTAATTAAAGATGAATTTGACTCGCAGTCAGATTTAATATTTTCAACTGGAAGTAAATTTAATGACGACCCAAATACATGGACATGGTCTGCAGGTTCAGCATTAAATAAAACAGATATTAATAATACAATGTATCATTTAACTTCCGACACTTCAAATAACACTTGGATAATTGTTGCCGGAGATAGACTTGCAACAACTGGTACAAGTTATATTGATTTTGAATTTTCACAAAAATCAATTATCAGAAACAATGCAGGAGGTTTTACATCAGCAGGTACCGATGGAGGAAGAACTGTAAATGATATTATTATTTCAATGGAGTATAGTAACGGAGGTGCTGCTGCGAATGTGCATTTTTATTTTTGGAAACCAGATGGTAGCGGATTCAAATATATTGAACAATTTTTTCCGCCTTTAGTAACATTTGCACTTACTAATGTATATACCGAAGATGTTCCATTTTTAGCATTTGGCAATTATACCTATAGCGATTTTCAATTTGTTGAGGCTGCAGTTAATGTAACTGCTCTTTTAGGTTATATTGAACCTTGCCTTGGAGTAAGTATTCAATCAGTTTTGGTAAAAACAAAAACTTCTGATTCTCCAACTGCAGCATTAAGCGATTTTGTAGGTCCGATACCTGTTGAAATTAATTTTGGTTCTGCTACAATTTCTTACGATAATGATACTTTATGTCAAACAGGAACAGCTAGTATAGACCTAATAGGAGTTCCAGGTGGAACTTATACTTCAAGTCCTGCCGGATTATCACTAGACAGTGTAACCGGTGAAATAAATCTTGCTGCAAGTGTACTTGGAAATTATACTGTAACTTACTCTTTTGTTACTAATTTTTGTCCAAAATCTGCAAGTACAGATATAATTATTTATCCATTACCGGTTGTTCCAGATTCAGCAACATCAGACCGCCTCAATGTTTGTTTTGAAGATAATGGAAACATTATTCTTACAGCATTTGGTGGCTTGGGTACAGAGTTGAATTGGTTTACTGATAGTTGTGGTGGAGTTTTTATTGGAACCGGAAATAATTTTTCTGTTTCATCTCCCACGGTTACAACAACTTATTATGCAAGATGGGAAAATTTTTGTGGGTTTTCATCTTGTGCATCTGTTACAGTTAATGTTTCATCTTCAATGTTTGCATCTGCAACTGGTTCAAATCAGGTTTCATGTTTTAATGCTTCAGACGGTGTTATTACAGTTACTGTAACTGGTGGTTCTGGTGTTTTATCTTATAGTCTTAACGGTGGCATATTTCAAAATTCAAATGTTTTTTCAGGTCTTCCAGCTGGTTCATATAGTGTTGAAGTATCTGATATGTATGGTTGTTCTGCAACAACAGACACAGTTATAATAGCTAATCCTCCACTATTAACAGCAACAGCAACAGGCTCTAGTCAAGTTTCTTGTTTTGATTCATCTGATGGAGTTGTAACAGTTACAGCAAATGGAGGTACTGGAGCATATTCATACAGTTTAAATGGTGGAACAGTTCAAAGCTCAAACATATTTTCGGGCTTATTATCAGGAAGTTACAGCGTTGAAGTATTCGATATAAATGGCTGTTCAGCAATTACTAATACAGTTATAATATCTAATCCTTCATTATTAACAGCATCTGCAACTGGTTCAAGTCAGGTTTTATGTTTTAATGCTTCTGACGGAATAGTTGCTATATCTGTTGAAGGTGGTACAGGAGAATATTCTTTCAGCTTAAATGGTGGTGCATTTCAAAGCGAAAATATGTTTTCAAATTTACCATCAGGAAGTTACAGTGTAGAAGTAATGGATGAAAATGGTTGTTCAGTATTTACAAACTCAGTAATAATTGCGAATCCTTCATTATTGACAGCATCAGCAACCGGTTCAATTCAGGTTTCTTGTTTTGATGCTACTGATGGAGTTGTTACAGTTACAGCTAATGGTGGAACAGGGGCTTTATCTTATAGTTTAAATGGTGGTGCATTTCAAAGTTCAAATATATTTACAGGGCTTCCATTTGGATATTATGATGTTGAAGTAAATGATGAAAATACTTGTTCTGCTTTTACAAATACAGTTATAATTGTAAATCCAGATATTATAAGTGCCTCAGCTATAGGGTCAAGCCAGGTTACATGTTTTGGTGATTCTGATGGACAAATAACAGTAACTGCTCAAGGTGGAACCGGTGATTTTATATATAATTTAAATGGAAGTAATTCACAAAGTTCAAATATTTTTAATGGATTATTTTCAGGATCATACTATGTAGAAGTATATGATGAAAATGGTTGTTATACTGTAACTAATTCAGTAATTATTGCTAATCCTCCTTTATTAACTGCTTCTGCAACAGGCTCAAGCCAAGTTTCTTGTTTTGATGCTTCCGATGGAGTTGTTACTGTTACAGCAAATGGTGGAACAGGAGATTATAGTTATTCATTAAACAGTGGAACAGTTCAAAGTTCAAATATTTTTTCAGGTTTATTATCTGGAAGTTACAGCGTTGAAGTTTTTGATGCAAATGGTTGTTCTGCAATGACTAATGTTGTTGTGATTGCTAATCCCCCACTTTTAACTGCCTCTGCAACAGGCTCTAGCCAAGTGTCATGTTTTGATTCTTCCGATGGAGTTGTTACTGTTACTGCAAATGGCGGAACTGGTGCATATTCTTACAGCTTAAATGGTGGCACAGTTCAAAGTTCAAATATTTTTTCAGGCTTACCTTCTGGAAGTTACAGCGTTGAAGTATTTGATATTAATGGTTGTTCTGCAACAACAAACACAGTTATAATT
>MENC01000280.1:5130-5741 GCA_001768155.1 Bacteroidetes bacterium GWA2_30_7 | reverse complement strand
AGCCATGCTGAAAAAGGTAAGCCCTTAAATTTGTAATCTTTAATATTGTAAAGTGCTTTAAGAAAAACCTGTTGAGTTAAATCTCCGCTTAAATCTTTGTCTGCTGTTCGATGATAAATAAAAATATAAATACGGTCAAAGTATTTATTATACAATATTTCAAATTCAGCAGTGTTCTTTTTAGCCTTTTCTATCGCCAAGACTTCTTCCTGAATTTCAATATTGTTCTGGTGAAACATACTCAAAATAATGTCTTAAATATTGACTCAAATATATAAATAATCTATATCGTGCCTCTAAGAAAACTGCATATTTTAAAAAATAACAAATTTCAAGTTTCAAATCTCAAATAAATAACAAATTACAATTACCTAATATTCAAGCAGTTTTAAAATTTGGAGTTTTGAGAATTGGAATTTATTTGACATTTGTTTTTTGGAGTTTTCTTACTAACACTATATCTTATTAATTATTTAAGAATAATCAAATAAAATCATAACACATCGTTTTATCTAAATATCTATATATGTTTAATGTCATGTAAAATTCTGACAGTTTCTGGTTTATTGATATTACTTTTGCAAAAAAATATTTTAAATGGAAACAAAAGA
>MENC01000280.1:2430-5067 GCA_001768155.1 Bacteroidetes bacterium GWA2_30_7 | reverse complement strand
TCTTTTTTAACGACTGCCAAAATGGAGCCGATTTATTTTCAGGTAAAGAAAAAGGCTATATTTATTCTCGTATAGGAAATCCTACAATTGATGCTTTAGAAAATAAACTTGCAGACCTAGAAAATGGTTATCGTGGAATAGCTCTAGCCTCTGGAATGGCTGCTGTAACTACAGTTTATACAGCGATTTTGGCAAAAGGCGACCACATGATTAGCACAGATGCAGTGTATGGTCCAAGTCGTGGTGTAATGCAAGCTGTGTATGCAAAATATGGCGTTGAATTTTCTTATGTTGACACAACAAATCTCGAAAATATAACAAAAGCTATACGCCCAAATACCAAAATGCTTTATTTAGAATCTCCATCAAATCCTACAATGGATATTGTTGACATTAAAGCAGCATGCGAAATTGCTCATAAACACGGAATTTTAGTAGTAATTGACAATACATTTTGTTCGCCATATTTACAAAAACCTCTTGATTTAGGTGCTGATATTGTACTTCACTCACTTACAAAATTTATAAACGGACATGCCGATATAGTTGGTGGTGCTATAATTGCCAAACAAAAAGACATTTACGATAATCTTCGTAAAACTATGGTTATGATGGGCGGAAATATGGACCCACATCAGGCATATATGGTAATTCGAGGCGTAAAAACAATGTCGTTAAGAATGGATAGGTCGCAGGAAAGTGCAATTAAAATTGCACAATTTCTCGAAAATCATCCAAAAGTTGCTTGGATAAGATACCCTGGCTTAAAATCACACCCACAACACGAACTTGCTAAGGTTCAAATGTCAGGTTTCGGAACAATGATTTGTTTTGGTCTTAAAGGTGGCTACGAATCAAGTGTTAAGTTTATGAATAGTGTTAAACTCGCAATGTTGGCAGTTTCGCTTGGCGGAGTTGAATCGTTAATACAGCATCCTGCCTCAATGACTCATGCAGGAATGTCGAAAGAGCAAAGAGCAGAGGCAGGAATATCTGACGAATTAATCAGGTATTCAGTTGGCATTGAAGATGTTGAAGATTTAATTCAAGATTTATCTAACGCTTTTGATAAAGTTTAAATTTTACTGTAACAAAAAATAAACTATCTTCGTCTTAGAATAAGGTTTATTTTTCTAAAGTGAATTTATCATTTTCCCTAATTGGGGCAAAAGTTTTATTGATATTGGTAATAGTTTTAAAAATTATTAATAATTCTACATTTGCTCAAAACAATAATTTTGTAAAATTTCATGGAACAGTAATAAATTCAGATGATTATAAACCAATTATCAATGCAAATATTATCAATATTAGTTCTGGTTTTATTGCAATAAGTAATGATGTTGGTGTTTTCGAAATACAATATAAAACATTCGATAGTCTGAAAATTTCTGCAATAGGTTTTGAAACACAATATTATGTATTTTCCGGTAAAATAACAGATTCAGATATTTCTGATTTTATTGTTATGAAAACCAATGTTTATAACCTTCCGGAAGTTAAGATTTTCACTTTTAAAAATTACGATGAATTTAAAAAAGCATTCGTAGAACTTGAAGTAAAAGAGCAAGCTACTGTTGATTTACATTTGCCAAAAGATTTACAAGCGATGCCAACATCAGGCAATGGAGGAATTTCGCTGGGCAGTCCGATTACAGCACTTTACAACCTATTATCGAAACAAGGGAGAGCATACATGCACTATCTTGATGTTCTTGAACATGAGGATTATAACAGAACTATTGAAAAGAAATATAATGTCTTGGTTGTGAAAAATGTTACAGGATTAACAGACGATGAAGAAACTGTTAAATTTATGCAATTCTGTAAATTACCTGAAGAATTTATCTATAAATCAAAAGAATACGAATTATATAAAGCTATTTTAGATTGTTACGACAGCTATTTGTGCGAAAATTCCTTTCGTGAAAATATTAAATAACAATTAAACCAATTATTTTATAAAATGGATTCTCAACATATTGATAAAACAGTTTTTTTACCTATATTAATTCAAACTTTTTGTAAAGAATTAGCAGAAGAAATAATTCAGTTTCCTCTGATTGAATTTCCTGCTGGTCTTCAAATTGGTAAAGAAGATGACACATTTACATTTTTTCCAATTGTTGTAAAAGGTTCAATACGTCTTATACGATACGACAGTTCAAATAGTGAAGTTTTGATTTATAATGTTGCACCTGTTCAAAGTTGCATTATGTCGATTACGGCGGCAATGTGTCCTTTTAAAGTTCAGGGAGTTGGAATTACCAATGAAGACACTATTATTTTTGCAATTCCAAATGAAAAGTCTGAAGAATGGATGGATAAATATAAGTGCTGGCGAACTTTTGTTTTGGGTTTGTATTCTAACCGAATGAAGGAGTTAATTAATCAACACGACCTTGTAAGTAAGCAGAAAGATGAGATTTATCAGCAAAAAAAAGAAATAACCGATAGTATAAATTATGCACAACGAATACAAAAAGCTGTTCTTCCGCCACACGATTTAATTACTTCGTTACTTCCAGAACATTTTGTGTTTTTCAAACCTCGCGATATTGTAAGTGGTGATTATTACTGGCTTGCACAGGTTGATAATAAGGCAATTGTAGTGGTTGCCGATTGTACCGGACATGG
>MENC01000280.1:0-2418 GCA_001768155.1 Bacteroidetes bacterium GWA2_30_7 | reverse complement strand
CAGGTAAAAAAATCGTTACGACAGAATGAAGTAAACAGTGAATCAAAAGATGGAATGGATTTGGCGCTTATGATTTTTGATTTTGATAAAAATGTGCTGGAATATGCCGGAGCACATAATCCACTTTATATCATACATAAAGAACAACTTATTGAAATTAAACCGGATAGAATGCCCGTTGGGATTTACCTCGACGAAGAAATAAATTTTACAAGCAATATTTTTCATTTCCAGAAAGGTGATATGTTCTATGCTTTTTCGGATGGTTTTGTTGACCAGTTTGGTGGATGTAATTCAAAAAAATTCATGACAAAAAAATTCAAAGAATTGATAAAGGAAATTCACAATTTTCCGGTTAATACTCAGCATGAAATTTTAGATAAAACCCTGACAGATTGGAAGGGCGATAACGAACAGACAGATGATATAACAATTTTGGGTATAAAAATTTCGTGAGGGAATTTGTGAGATAAATAAAATGTCGAAAAATTAAAGTTTGATATTGAAAAAGTTTCATATTTATCAACAAATCAAACTCTTCAACCTCTCAACTATTCCACTCATAAACTATTCAACTTTAATACCTTTCTGTTATTTTAAATTAAAATTTCCATTTTTATTAATTGTCCAATATTTTTCCAAAATCTCTTCATCGTATAAATCTTCTTCATTATTAAGATAAACATTGAAGTTGCTTAGATTCTTTCTTAAACAAATAGTTTTGTTTGCAGGGACTTTCAATGTTAATGTAATATTTTGCATTCTCCATTTTTTCATTTCATTTAAGTCGAAATATTCAGAAAGTATTAACATAGAGTCGATTTGTTCTACATTATACGAGATTTTATTTGCAAAAAATTGAGCTTCTTTCTTGTTTTTACCTTTTGAATTTTTCTTAATTATAAGTTCAAAATAATTAGAGTCGCTTTTTTCAAATTCGAGTTCAGGGTATCCATATATTGCAAAGCTATCTGCTTCGGTATCAATTCCGTAACTATGGTCAAATAACTGAATTTCTTCAAGCGATTTAGCTTTATTTTTTGAAACAATATAAAGTGTATCAAAAGATTTATTATTAAACTTAATGTTTTCAGTAACATTAGCAGTTGATTTATAGTTAAATGATTCATTTATACAAACTCCAATTACAAGAAATAAACCCATTAGCCAGAACATAAATCCGGTAATTCCAATAATTTTATTACTAGTATTTATTTTAAAAATAATTTTAATTATTCCGTAAATCATAAATATTATTGGAATACCAATTATCAATAATATTCCAAGAGATATTATCCATAAGGAAGTTGTGCCAGCAAACATTATCCATAAGTCGTTAAAACTTAGTTCCATTGATGTACTTATACTATCAAAATGTAAAATTCCAAATACACTCATTAATAGCAGTAATCCAGTAATTATAAGTGAAATACCAATTATAATTGCAATAACCTTAAAAAATGCAGATATAATAATTCCTATTATTGAAAATATTTTTTGAATAATTGTTAAAGTATGTTCAAAATATTTGTTCTTTTTAAAATTTTCTTTTACCGAATTAACTTCCTCTTTAATAGAATTTTCGATATTTTTTACATTTACTTTTTCGCCTTTCATTTGAAGTTTCTGAGCGGTAGTTCGTGCAGGTGGAATTATTATCCAAAGAATTATATATAATAATGGACCAAAAGCAAAAAATAAAAGAATCATTAAAATTCGCATAATTACTGTATCAATTCCAAAGTAAGCTCCAAGTCCTGAGCAAACACCGCCTAAAACTCTATCATCGGTATCGCGATAAAACTTACGATTATCTTTTACTTTGCTTTTTTCCTGAGTTTTTTCGTCTTTTTTATTTTCAGATTCTGAATTGTCTTCATCAATGATCATTTCTGGAGTTCCAAGCATTGCAATTATTTCGTTAACATCTTTAATAGTAATAACTTGCTTACCATCTGTGATTCGTTCTTTAAATAGTTCGCCAATTCTTGATTCTATGTCAGAAACTATTTCTTGCCCTTCTTCATCTTTTCCAAAATGATTTTTCAGAAGTGTAAGATATTGAGAAAGTTCGCTGTAAGCATCTTCATCTATATTGAAAATAAATCCGCTTAAATTTATGGATATAGTCTTTTTCATATTTATACTAAATTAGTTTTATTAATAATATTTACTGAGTTAACTAGTTCGTTCCAGGTTGTTACTAAATCTGACAAAAAGGATATTCCTTCGTCCGTAATCCTGTAATACTTTCGTGGTGGACCTAAAGTTGATTCTTCCCATTTATAACTGAGAAGTCCTGCATTTTTAAGACGAGTTAGCAATGGGTAAAGTGTTCCTTCTACAATAATTAGCTTGGCATCTTTCATCTCCTTAATAATGTCTGACGAATAAGTATCGCCTTTGCTGACAATTGTA
>MENC01000279.1:1978-5778 GCA_001768155.1 Bacteroidetes bacterium GWA2_30_7 | reverse complement strand
AACGATGCAAAAAAACTAATCGAATCGGGCGATACCAACAAAGGCGGCGTACTTTTAGTTCGTGCATTTAAAGGACTTCCAAAAAATAAAGTTCTTATTAAGTTTTTGAGTGAAGCGGGAATGAAAGCATTATTGCTAAAAACCGAAAATATTTACTTAGCAGAAAATAGCAAAAGAATGCCCGAAATTACCGAAGAACTATTTTTTGTAATCGACGAAAAACAAAACTCAATAGAATTAACCGAAAGAGGAATCGATTTAATTACATCAGATTCTGATGATACTCGCTTTTTTATACTTCCTGATATTGGAACCGAAATAGCCGAAATTGAAAAAGGAAATATAGATGCAAATGCAAAAATCGAAAAAAAGGATATTCTAATTCAGGATTATGCAATAAAATCGGAACGAATACACACAATAAATCAATTACTTAAAGCATATACTTTATTCGAAAAAGACGACGAATATGTTGTTATGGACAATAAAGTAAAAATTGTTGACGAGCAAACAGGTCGTATTCTCGATGGCAGAAGATATTCCGATGGTTTACATCAGGCAATCGAAGCAAAAGAGAATGTTAAAATAGAAGCTGCTACTCAAACATTTGCAACCGTTACATTACAAAATTATTTCAGAATGTACCATAAACTTGCAGGTATGACCGGAACTGCCGAAACCGAAGCAAAAGAATTATGGGACATCTATAAACTCGATGTTGTTGTTATTCCTACAAATCGCCCTATTGTTAGAAAAGACCGCGAAGATTTGGTTTACAAAACAAAACGCGAAAAATATAATGCAGTAATAGACGAAATTGTCGATTTAACCGAAAAAGGTCGCCCGGTTTTGGTTGGTACTACTTCAGTCGAAATTTCTGAATTGTTAAGTAGAATGTTAAAACTTCGTGGAATAAAACACAATGTTTTAAATGCAAAACTACATCAACGCGAGGCTGATATTGTTGCAGAAGCCGGAAAATCCAAAACAGTTACAATTGCAACAAATATGGCTGGTCGTGGTACAGATATTAAACTAAGTCAGGAAGTTAGAGAAGCCGGAGGACTTGCAATTGTTGGCACCGAAAGGCACGAATCACGCAGGGTTGACCGTCAGCTTAGAGGTCGTGCCGGACGACAAGGCGACCCTGGTTCAACCCAATTTTTTGTTTCACTGGAAGACAATTTGATGCGTCTTTTTGGCTCAGATAGAATTGCAAAAATGATGGACAGGCTTGGGCTTAAAGAAGGCGAAGTAATTCAACATTCGTTAATTACAAAATCTATAGAAAGAGCTCAGAAAAAAGTCGAAGAAAATCACTTTGGAGTTAGAAAAAGATTGTTGGAATATGACGATGTTATGAATTCGCAGCGTGAAGTTATTTACAGCAAACGAAGAAATGCTTTATTTGGCGAAAAATTAAGTGTTGATATTGCAAATATGCTTTACGATGTTTGCTCAAGTATAGTTTACGAAAATCATGGAAGTGCCGATTATAAAGAATTTCAGATTGAATTAATTCGTTGGCTGTCAATTGAAACACCTATTACCGAAGAAGAGTATTATAAATTAGAAAAAGACGACATCGCTGATAAAGTTTATAGTGTAGTTATTGAAGCATATAAAAGAAAATCGTCAATAATTGCTAAACAAGCAATGCCGGTTATATCAGAAGTTTACATAAATAGTTCGCATAAATACGAGAATATTATAGTTCCTTTTACCGATGGAAAAAAAATATTTCAGATTTTAACTAATTTGAAAAAATCTTACGACTCAAAAGGAAGAGAATTGGTAAAATCTTTTGAAAAATCGGCGATTCTTGCAACTGTCGATGATGAATGGAAAGAGCATTTACGAGAAATGGACGACCTGAAACATTCAGTACAAAACGCTAGTTATGAGCAAAAAGACCCATTATTGATTTATAAATTTGAATCGTACGAGCTTTTCAAAAAAATGCTTGATAAAATTAATAAAGACTCTGTTTCGATACTAATGAAAGGACATATTCCTATTCGTGATGCCAGTGAGGTAAAAGAAGGTCGTCAACCTCAAAAGCAAGACATGAGCAAATTTAGAACAGGCAGAGAAGATAATATAGAAGAAAAACAAAATCAACAAGAACGACTTCAGCCTGTTAGAGTTGAAAAAAAGGTAGGAAGAAATGAGCCTTGTCCTTGCGGAAGCGGAAAAAAATATAAAAATTGCCACGGTGTTAATGCAGATTAATGTGCAATGAAACATTCACGGATAAAAAAGTGTCTTTCCGTCATTGAGAGGCACAGCTTACCCCGAACTTTCAGGGAAGCAACCTTTAGCTCGACGAAGTCAATCCCTACCAACTTACAACAGATTGCTTCGTGTGTCTCGCAATGACACCAAACTCTCTGAAAATGACCAACTAACTAAATTATAAATACATGAAACAACCATGTCTAAAAAAGGCACACAAGTGGATGATTATAGAGAAGAGTATGACAGCTTGTCCCGATTTTATTTCGGGAAATTGCACGAATTAGTTTCTGTCAGGTGAAAACACCTGACAGAGGCAGGGTGGATTAACTGCAACCTCAAACTTGCTGTAAATGAACTACTAACTAAATTATAAATACATGAAATAGTATCGTGTCAAGTTAAAATGCTGAATTTAGAACGAATTATACAAATCTAAAACGAGAACCTCCAGCCCAAATGGTAATCTTGCCGGTTGATTTTAACATTATCGGCTCTGGCGTTCAGAAATGTAAAATCTGTTTTAAAATAAAGTCCAAACTTGGTAAATAAAGTAGGAGAAATTATAAAAATGTGTGGTTTTTTAATTCCTTTTTGCCAGGCATTGTTTACATAATTTGCAAACGATAAATTATAATTTACACTGCAACCAACAGCAAACCATTTATTTATAAGTCTGTCGGCATTTAAAAACGGACCAATGCTAAAATGATAACCTTCGGTAGGTGAATGAATTACAGTTCCGGCAGAATCAGATGTTGAAGCTAAAACAAAATCTGAAAAATTTACACCACCTGCAAGTACAAATTTATCACTGCCAATAAAATTTCCTCCGATATAATGCCAGCCAAACCAGCCACTTGTAAAACCTGTATTATTAATTAAAATTCCTTTTGGTTTATTTACACCAACAATTAGAAGTGAAACTAAATCGGAATATACAACCGGATTCCAGTAATAATAAAGACCTCCTGCATCAGCTTGAGAATGTTTGTAATCAAAATAAACAGATGGGAAATTATAGCTATAATTCGCACTACCATTTGATGTTGTGTGATTCAAATGACTGCTTCGATAGAAAAAACTTATAGTTTGATTTTCGTAAAAATCTTCTAATGTTTGAGAAAATGTTAATTCTGCAAACAGTGTGAATATACAAATCAATAATATTTTCATGTTTATATTTTTATTAGACGCTGATTTACACTGATATTTATGATTTCTTTTGCCACAGATTACACAAATTTTACTCATACATTGTCTATTTTTAAAGGTATTCGTGAGTCGCTTCGCTAAGTTCACAGATTTTTTTCACAGATTTTTTTGAATTAGCACAGATAAAACAACCTTTGGTTGTTTTAAATCTGTGAAAATTTGTGCAATCTGTGGCTAGTTTCTTCTTTATAATCATTCTCTTGTGTGTATATTATTAATCATGGGTGTTTCATGTGTTTATATTTTTTGACAGGATTTACAAGATTTACAGGATTGAACTTGTTAATCCTGTAATTCTGTCTAAATTAGAATGTTTTACAATTTTGTAGGGTCAAATTTTCCAAACCAGA
>MENC01000279.1:0-1913 GCA_001768155.1 Bacteroidetes bacterium GWA2_30_7 | reverse complement strand
GATGCAATGTCAATTTTTCCAACTCTGCCCTGATAAAGCGGAGTATAAACACAGGTTGTATAAGTTACTGAACCATAAGTTGACGAAGAGCAATCTTCATCAATATCTTTTACAAGAAAAATATCCCATACAAGGTCTTTTCCGTTTGGGCTTTCGATTAAACTGCTTTCTGAGCGGGAAGCTTTAGCATTTCCGGCATTTAAGAAAGCACCATTTGCTGTATTTTCAACATTATAATAACGTTTAAAATCGCCGTTTTTATCAAATTGAAACATCATTAAATTCTGATAAATTCTGATTCCGCCTTTGCCTTGTCTGAAATCTTGTCCATTGATAAATAAATCGCCTGAACTTGTAATATTTATATTGTTGAGAATAAATCGTTTTCCATCAAAATCATAATTTTTCTTTTGTGATGTTGGTTTTACAGATTTTGCATTAATATCTTCAATTGCAGGAGCCGAAAGGAATGCAATTTTACCTTCGCTAACTTTCATAACCTGAAGATTTTCAAATTTTTCATTTTCCAATGTTGCTTCACGAGTTTCGCCTCTGACTCCCGAATTTGTAATATCGTAAACAAGTCCATAAGGAGTTTTACAATAATTTTTTTCAGGTTTATCTATTTTTCCGGGTCCATATAAATATACTGCTCCATTTTGTTCAACAACATCGTAAATAGCCCACATATTGCATTTTGTAATAAAACTTATGCGTTCTTTAATTTTGCCGTCGAAACTTGTACGTATATATGTACAATTTGCTGGATTCGGGTCTGCAACTTTTCCATATCCCTGCCCGCCAAATGGAGCAAAAATCATAACCAAATCATCATCAGCTTCAGTTCCCGAAGGTAATGAGCCGCTGAAAATTAACGATTGAGGATGTTCAAATTTGAATGAAGTTTTTTCAACGATGTTTAAATCTTTATCAACTCGCATCATAAGATATTCTCTTTCTGGCTCTTTAACCAAATCAAGTATTTTTTTCTTAATCATAACACATACTAAAAGTTCGCCTTTTGAATCAATATTCTGATGTGTATAATAAGTGAGTTTTCTTGCTTCTCCATCCTCGTCCATTTCTTTTGGTTTTACTTTATCAAGCACTTTCGACTCTTTCTCATAATCTCCTCTGTACCAATTATAAGTAAAAGTTGTTTGAATTTTTCTCAATACAAGATTTCCCGACATATTCGGTTCGGCTGTTGCTCCTTCTATAACCTCTATATCTTGCTCACCATCGCCACGATACTTAAACCAGTTATATTTAGTTCGGGCAGTTTTAACTTCCTGCTCATCGGCTATATTGCTGATAAGATTAAAGTTATAATCGAAACTGTAAACCTCAAATTTGATTTTACGGTTGTTCGATTTTGTTACAAATGTAAGGTCAAACTGTTGTTTCGAATCGTCAGCAGTTATGTTCCCAAGATAACCTTTTGATTTTGATTTACCTGTAAGTTCAACTGTTTTTTCAGCCGAAAACTGTGCTTGTAAATTGTTCATAAATGACATAAACATTACAATCACTACTAATTTTAAAATAAATTGCTTTTTCATAATTTTAGTTATTTTTATTTTTACAAATATTCAATTAATGTGATAATTGTACCATACGGCATTTGCCCTATTTATTTAATAGTAAATTCAATTTGCTTTCAGAAAAATTTGCCCGTAGGGTATTAATGACAATAAAAACTCAAACCACTGTTTAATGTTTTCCCGTAGGGAATATACAACATTATAAAGGTGGATATTGTAGTTTGCCATATTTCTTTTTTTGTTAATGTCCTACGGACAAAAATTTATTTATATATTGTATTTTATTTACATTGAAGCCCTACGGGCTAATAAGTTTATATTTCTCTGAAATCAATTAGAGCTTACATTTAATATTTGCATATTTGTATA
>MENC01000278.1:5655-5797 GCA_001768155.1 Bacteroidetes bacterium GWA2_30_7 | reverse complement strand
TTTATATCTCTCGAAATTGGATGAACAGTTGAAACAAATCGCTGAATTTCCTGAATTGCATTAGAAATTAACACTGATTGAAAATTGTCGCCGTAACCCAGTCCATGACAAATTCCGGCAGCAATTGCCATAATATTTTTTA
>MENC01000278.1:3360-5602 GCA_001768155.1 Bacteroidetes bacterium GWA2_30_7 | reverse complement strand
TATCTACATTCCAATAGATTAGAAATAAATCGGGCATTGTCGGGTTTTTCCGAAGATATTGTAAGATACGATAACCTTTCGAGTGCAACTTCCTCAGCATGACATGGTCCTGACACAACTGCCAGATGAGTTTCGGGAACTCCGTATTTTTTGTTAAAATAACTGCAAACTGTAGTATTGTCGCCGAGTACAATACCTTTAATTGCCGAGACAATGAATTTATCGTCAAAAGCATCTTTTGGTAAATGTTCAATAGTTACTTTTAAAAATGCCGATGGAACTACAAAAAATATTATATCGGAATCGAAAATTGCATCTTCTGCCGAATTATAAAAGCGTATTTTGTGTACTTCAAACTCGACAGAACTAAGAAAATTTGGATTATGATAATGTCTTTTTATATAGTCAATTGCCTCACGGTCTCTGACATACCAGTTTATTTGGTCAACATTATTAAGCAGAAGTTTTACAATTGCGGTTGCCCAACTTCCTTCTCCTATTACAGCTATTTTTGATTTTTTATTCATCTTCTTATTTTACTTTTTCTGTTTTGCCACTAAGACACTAAGGCACAAAGATTATTTTTAATCAATCCACGTTTTAACATCTTCAGTCTTAGGATTTTCAAGCCCAAGTTTGTGTTTTTTATTCATTCCGCATAAATCCTGATGTAATTTATTTGGATTTGCTTTTTTTAATTCATCTATTGTGCAATATCCCATTTTTTGAATTATCGGAATCCATTCTTCCGGAACTCCAAGACATACAAAAAGTTCGTCAGGGTCTTTCTGAATTTTCTTTTCAGGTTTCATTTGCGGGAAAAATATAACATCCTGAATTGATGCAGCATTTGTCATTAGCATTGTTAGACGGTCAATTCCAATTCCAAGACCTGCTGTAGGTGGCATTCCGTATTCGATAGAACGCAAGAAATCTTCGTCAAGGAGCATTGCTTCTTCATCGCCGCGTTTGGCAAGCAACAACTGCTCTTCGAAACGATTTCGCTGGTCAATTGGGTCGTTCAATTCTGAATATGCGTTGCAAATTTCCTTTCCATTTACAATTGCCTCAAACCTTTCGACCAGACCATCTTTGCTGCGGTGTTTTTTTGCAAGTGGCGACATTTCAACCGGATAATCGGTAATAAAAGTTGGTTGAATTAATTTTCCTTCGCAATGTTCTCCGAAAATTTCATCAATCAATTTGCCTTTTCCCATTGTATCATTAATTTCAACATTCAATTCTTTTGCGGTTTGTCGTAAAGTTGTTTCGTCCATTTCTGAAATGTCAACTCCAGTAAATTCCTTGATTGATTCAAACATTGTTAAACGTTTCCATGGACGCTTAAAGTTGATTATATTTTCGCCAACTTTAACCTCGGTTGTTCCGTTTATTGAAATTGCTATTTTTTCGACCATTTCTTCAACCAAATCCATCATCCAGTTATAATCTTTATAGGCAACATAAAGTTCCATTTGTGTAAACTCCGGATTATGAAACCTGTCCATGCCTTCGTTGCGGAAATCTTTTGCAAATTCAAAAACTCCGTCGAAACCGCCTACAATAAGTCTTTTCAGATAAAGTTCGTTTGCAATTCTTAAATATAAAGTTGAGTCGAGCGTATTGTGATATGTTTTAAACGGACGTGCTGCTGCGCCTCCATAAATTGGTTGTAAAACAGGAGTTTCCACTTCAAGATAACCTTTTTGGTCTAAGAAATTTCTCATAGTTTTCATCAATTGCGAACGCTTCAGAAAAACTTCTTTAATATGTGGATTTACAATTAAATCCAACGAACGCTGACGATAACGCTGCTCAGGGTCGGTAAAAGCATCATACACAACACCGTCTTTTTCTTTAACAATAGGCAAGGGGCGAATAGATTTACTCAAAATTTTAAATTCCGAAACATGAATCGAAATTTCACCCATTTTTGTAATAAATACATATCCTTTAACTCCAATAATATCGCCAATATCGAGCAGTCTTTTGAAAACTGTATTGTACAAAGTTTTGTCTTCGGAAGGGCAAATTACATCGCGGTTAAAATATAATTGTATTTTTCCGTAAGCATCCTGAATTTCGGTAAATGAGGCATTTCCCATAATTCTGCGACTCATAATTCGTCCGGCAATGCTCACATTTTTAAAGTTTTCGAGTTCGGGTTTATAGTTTTGAAGTATTTCTGCAGAAGTTACATTAACTTCGTATTTATCTGCCGGATATGGATTTATTCCAAGTG
>MENC01000278.1:2152-3205 GCA_001768155.1 Bacteroidetes bacterium GWA2_30_7 | reverse complement strand
TTCATTTTTAACATTCCTTGAGCTATTATAATTTCTTCAATTTGTTTTTGAGTAATACTGTCAGATTTAGTACTAAAGTCAATTGTTTCATATTTTTTATATGATTCTATTAGATAAATCCTTCTGTATATAGAGCATAAATAGTTCTTTGCTACATTAACATTATTCAAAAACATTCTAATATTCACCTTTTTGTCCTCTGATTGAGGTTTAGACTCAAGTATTGTTTTGGCATAATAATTAACATTATCAATCACTTCAAATGTTTCAATAAAGTGATCAACTACAGCATCCTTGCTTGATATTTCATCATATCTACGTATATATTTATTATTCAACCTTGTTATAATAAATCCCTCAATATCACCAAAGCCTTTTATTCTAGATTCTTTATAATTAACAAATATTTTGTACAAGTTATCCTCAACCTCATTTCGCAAATGTAAAAACAAATTTTCACGCTGCTTCTCAATTCTCATTTTCTCTTCTCGAAGACTTTCAATTGCATTATCAACAACCGCTATTCTAATTGAATCACTTTTATATCCATTTAGCTTTATTTCATTTTGTAACTCAATTATTCGTATACTATCTGATATGGCTTTTGACTTTAGTTCGTAAATAAGTTTGGAGAATCTTATTGTATCTTCTTGATATTTTTCATCATTATCATTGATATTTTTATATGCAACGTATCCATTTGCCAAACCTAGAAATGTCAAAATTATTGTAAGGATAACTCCGTGTCCTGATAATTTCGAAATTTCTTTTGGTATTGATTTAACTGATTTAATAATATTTGCAACTGAAAATGTGTTAACGGATTTAGTCCGAATTTTGCCATCAAATAATATAGCAAGAATAACGGCAATATAAGACAATGTTGATATTATAACACTAATTATAAGCATTCTACATTATTTAAATTAACAATCTTCAATAAGTCTAATTATTATTTTGTTATATTAGAGTTTTCAATTTTACCAAAAGTAAATATTCAATTTGATATAAACAAGTTAGAAGTTGAAGTAAATTTTACATTTACAAGCATCC
>MENC01000278.1:0-2074 GCA_001768155.1 Bacteroidetes bacterium GWA2_30_7 | reverse complement strand
TATTTTTTTTACAAAGATATTTGATTTTAATAAATATACTAACTTGAAGTTTTGGGAAGTTTTTTGGACAGGAATTGCAGAGATATGCACCAGAATAAAATTTTAAGAACAAAGCATTGATATTTTTATTTAAAAACATAATTTTGTTCAAAATAAGTTAAATGCATATATTTTTTAAAAATATTGTAACATTACTTCCTCTGCTTTTTTTTCTGAATATTGCTTTTCCACAAACTGATACATTAACAAATGATTTTATTGTTATAAAAGAATTAAAACATAATGGAATAACATCTAAAAGTTATTATAAAACGACTGATACTATTAATCCTTTTAATGGTTTTGTTATTGAATATTTTAAGAACCCTAAGCCTTTGCCAAAAAGTATTAAGGCAATAGAAAATGGAATAATTTGCCGTGAAACAAGATATACGTATTATTCATTAGGTAGAATAAAAGAAAAGTACGAAATATTTACTTTAGATTATAGCTTGGGTAATAGATATTCAAGTTATCAGAGAAAACATGGGAAATACATTCGTTATTTTCCTAATGGAAATATCTATTTTGAAGGAAATTATGTAAGTAATAGCAAAAATGGTATTTTTAACGTTTATCGTGAAGATGGGAAATTAAAGTGTCAGAAAAAATATTATCATAATATTAAAATTTCTCAAAACTATTTTAATGATACATTAACTAAGAAAAATTATTTTTCGATTGATTTTCCTTATTTAATTATCAAGGCGTTAAGAATTTCTTATGAAAGGAAAATAGGAAAAAAAGAATTGTTACGGTTTGAATATTGTTATAAAGCCAATTATAATACTGAAAAAACTACAGATGGCATAAATTTTTACTATACAGATGACAATGGACACTTACCATTTTTTTATTTCGTGCCAGAAATGAATTTATTTCTTATAGGTTTTTCTGAAAATGGAATTAGAAAAAATGCGATATATGTTTCTAATGATATATATTTTTTAAAAAAGAAAAGTAATACAGTTTCTATTAAATACCTTGGTGATGGTGGATATACAGGAACTACATCTGAGGATAGCAATACCTTTGGAATAAGAATGATTGTTGGGAAAAAATTTTTTTTAGGGAAAAAGTCAAACTTCATTAATGAATTCTATGATATATATGGAGGAATAGGTTTAAGTATGGTTTATACTAAAAATCATGTTTATAGACCAAAATCATATCCACCTGATGATAGAAGCATATACCCAACATTGCATTTTGGGATCAGACTTGGCTTCGGTTTATAATTAAAATTTTAACAAATTCCCTGAATTTTTTTCTACCTATTACTGTACCGACTGCCTTATAAGTATCTATGAAATTTTGTGGAAATTTTGTTTTTTTATAATTCCACTTAAATTCAAATATTGTAATTTTACCATTGCATTAATTATTATAATATCCAAAAGTCATAACCAAAAGTCATTATAATGAGTGAATGGTCGTATTTAATTTTAAATATTAATTCGATATAAACAAGTTACAAGTAGTTTGAAATTTCAAATGGAATTAATGTTTTTCTTCCCATTCTTTTTTTAAAATTGCATAAATAATATCGTCGAACCATTCTCCATTTTGTAAAATGCTTTCTTTGAAATGCGCCTCTTGTCTCATTCCTAGCTTATTAACTAACTTTATTGAATCGACATTTCTTGGGTCGATAGAAGCAATTATGCGATGCTTATTCAAAATATTAAAAATGAATTTTATAATCTCCGTAATGGCTTCGCTGGCAAAACCTTTCTTTTGATATTTTTTATCTATTGTACAACCAATTTCAACTTGTTTATTATCTGAATCAAAAAAATGAAGTCCAATATCGCCAATTATTTCACGACTTTCTTGAATGGTAAATACAAACTGAAACCAAGTGCCTTGAATATCCAAAACAGGCGAAACTCTATCGCTGATAAAAACCGAAACGTCATCAACTGTCTTAGGAATCCATCCCTGATACTTGTTAGTAATGGAGTCTGAACGATAATTAAATACCGATTCTGAATCGTTTTTCTGAATCGGGCGTAACAATAAACGCTCGGTAAGT
>MENC01000277.1:3551-18976 GCA_001768155.1 Bacteroidetes bacterium GWA2_30_7 | reverse complement strand
GGTTATTTGTGAAAATATAGATGATTTCCGCAAAATTCCTATTATCTCGAAAGAAGATATTATAGAAAACATGGATTTGTTTATAAATAAGTCCCTTATTAGTGACAAAATAAATGCAAATACTGGCGGAAGTAGTGGAACTCCAATGAGTTTCTATTTACACAAAGGATATACTAGACCAAAAGAAAAAGCTCATTTCGATTGGTATTGGAGAAAATTTGGATTTGTTATGGATTCACGTGGTCTTATGGCGAGAGGAGCTTCTTTAAAAAATAATATAAATTTTGAATATCAATCAATCTCCAATAAATTAAATGTTTCTTGTTACAGTATTAATCAAAATAATATAAAACAGGTCGTTAATGAGATTAATAAGTTTAAACCAGTGTATATTCATGCTTATCCCTCAGCATTAAAAATTCTTGTACAAGAAATTCTTGATTCAGAATTAGAATTATCTATAAAAATTGAGTTGATTTTTTTAGGTTCTGAATATTTGTTTGAAGATGATAGAGTTTTATTTGAGAATTTCTTTAAAGCTAAAGTTGTTAATTGGTATGGTCATTCAGAATGTTTAATTCATGGCGGGAACTGTCAAATAAAAAACGAGTACCACTTTTATCCTTTTTACGGATATATAGAATTGTTGGATGAAAATAATAATCTAATAACACAAGTTGGGCAACAAGGAAGAATTATTGCTACTGGTTTTGATAATAAAGTAATGCCATTGATAAGATACGATACTGGGGATATTGGAACACTTGGAGATTGTAGCTTATGCAAATGTGGTTTTGAGGGGATTACTTTAAGCAAAATTGATGGCAGAGATAGGGATTTTATAATATTATCCGACAAAACGAAAGTTTCTACTACTGCATTTATTTTCGGTCAACATTTTAATGAATTTTCAAAAATTAAAGAGCTTCAACTTCAGCAAGATGAAATAGGAAAGATTATTTTACGTTTAAGACTTGGCGTAGGATATACCGAAAAAGATGAAGTTGCAATTATGCAAAAAATGCTTAAATCAGTAAATAATAAATTAAAAATTGAATTTGATTATGTAGAGCATATTCCTAAAACACATAGAGGAAAACATCGTTTTTTGATTCAAAATATAGAAGCATAATCAAATTTACTTTTATTCAAGGTGTATATTTATTATCTTTATATGCTTAATCAAAATATTATGCGTAGTTGCAATATTATATATTTCTTATTGTTGTCAGCAATTTCCTTTTCTCAAAATCTTCAATTAGACTGGGTTTTACAAGGGAAAGGGTTAAATTATTCAAATGCTGTTTATTGTAATGTTACTTCTTCACGATACACATATTTAACAGGGTTTTTTAAAGATTCGTTAAAGATGGATGATACTTTGTTCGTTTCTAGAGGAAGTTATGATATTTATTTATCCAAAATTGACAGCTTAGGTAAAATAAAATGGTTACGCCAAATAGGTGGTACTGGAAATGACAATAGCAGATCTGTGATTGTTGATAATAATGAAAATATATATGTTTCTGGAAGTTTTTGGTTTACTGCACAATTTGAAGATAGTACAATTGTGAGTTCTGGTATGAATTTTTTTTTAGCAAAATACGATTCATCTGGTAATTTTATTTGGGTTAGAAGTTTATCTTCTTCGATAAATGCAATATCCAACCAATATCTCGCATGTGATAAAAATAATAATATTTATAGTATTGGTTATTTTTCCGGGACAATAAATTCTGGAGAGTTTATAATTACTGCTAAAGCAATAGATATTTTTATTGTTAAGTATTCAAATAATGGTATTTTAAAATGGATAATAAAAAGAGGAGGGAATTTAGACGATTATAGCCAAACAATTAATATTGACTCAGAAAATAATATTTATATTTCAGGATTCTTTTCTGATACTGCAACTTTCGGAACTAATGTTCTAATTTCTCATGGCTTAACAGATATTTTTATTGAAAAACTTGATACTTTATCTACGAGTGTATGGTTAAAGCAAATAGGTGGAAAATACATTGATAGTGGTGCAAAAATTGCTTTTGATAGCAACAATAATGCGTATTCTTGTGGATATTTTCAAGATACTGTAATTATTGATTCTTATAACCTCGTTTCCAAAGGTGATAAAGATGCTTTTTTATATAAATTTGATAAAGATGGAAATCCTATTTGGGCTAAATCATTTGGAAGCTCTGGTACTGAGGCTTTTGGCGGAATATCTATAAATGAAAATGATATTATATATGTTTTTGGAAAACAAATTGGATTTTCAGTGTTTGATTCTGATACGTTGATTTCTACTTATTCTTTTCCAATTCTTTTAAGAATGGATACGGCTGCTCAAATTAATTGGATTTATAGCTTTCAGGGAACTACATCAAATTCGAATTTTTTCTCAATTAAATCAATGTTTAATAATATTTATATATCTGGTTATTTTGATGCCAGTATGAATTGTATTGACACAAATATAATTTCAACTGGAGATATGGATTTTTATTTAATGAAATTAAGTGATATTTTTTATTCTCCAAACCAAGGCTCTCCCCTCCCTATCAACCTAACCTCATACAAAATAATCTGTACCTCTACCGGCTCTCTTATCACTTGGGCAACCGCCTCAGAAACAAATAACGACTATTTTACAGTCGAAAAAACTAACGATTTAAAAGAGTGGAAATTAGTTGCAACTATATATTCATCATTTGATAGTCATGAAATCAAAAATTATAAAGTGGATGATAATAAAATGGTTTCAGACCAATTAACTTTTTATCGGTTAAAACAAACTGATAAAGACGCAAAATTCAAATTTTATGATGTTTTATCAATTTTATGCCATTTGCCAAACGATATTTTAGAGATAATCGGAGTAAATGCTAGCGATAACGCTGTTAATATTATTATTAAAACAGAAGGTATTGATTCCGTTATTATAAAATTACACGATATGAATTCAAAGCTTATTTCGCAAGAAAAAATTTCACCAATTAAGGGTGCAAATACAGTTTCTCTTGTAGCAAATAATATTTCTTCTGGGACATATTTGGTTACTGTAATTCAGAATGATATTAGAAAATCAAAAAAAATTATTCTCAATTAAATAGCGGTTGCAAAAAATTTCAATTTTCAATCTTTCAAAAACACATTAGTTCATTAGTGGCAATTTTCTATATTTGTAAAAACAATTCAACGAAATGAACCAACTCACTCAACAATTAAAAGACGGAACTATGGAAATTCTTGAAGTTCCAATGCCGGCATTAGGGAAAAAACAGGTTTTAGTTCGAAATATTTATTCAGTAATTAGTGCTGGAACCGAAGGTAAAACTGTAAAAGATGCTCGATTAAGCTACATTGGAAAAGCTCGTTCCAGACAAAAAGAAGTTAAAGCAGTAATCGAAATGATTAAAACAAACGGCTTTAAAGAAACTTATCGAATTGTAATGAATAAGCTTGAAACGCCAGCGTCGTTAGGGTATTGCTGTGCAGGAGAGGTAATTGCTATAGGCGAGGAAGTTAACAATTTTAAGGTTGGTGATTTTGTAGCTTGTGGTGGTCTTGAGGCTTCACATGCAGAAATTGTATCTGTTTCTAAAAATTTATGTGCAAAAATTCCTGATGGAGTAGATGCCAAATATGGCTCTTTAGCAACTATTGCTGCAATTGCAATGCAAGGAATACGTCAGGCTGAATTGACTTTAGGTGAAAATTGTGTAATTATTGGACTTGGATTAATCGGACAATTATCTATTCAAATGCTCAGAGCCTCTGGAATAAAAGTAATTGCAATTGATATTGACGAAAAACAAGTTGAACTTTCAAAAATTTCAGGTGCAAATTTATCTGCAAACAGAAATCAATCTGGTATTGAAGATATGATTAATGACTTTACATCAGGATTTGGAACAGATGCAGTTATAATAACTGCCGGAACAAGTTCTTTAGACCCTGTTGAATTTGCAGGTAAAATTTGTCGAAAAAAAGGAAAAGTTGTAATTGTTGGAGCAGTTCCTACCGGATTTTCGCGAGAACATTATTATAAAAAAGAACTTGATTTGCGAATGTCAAGCTCTTATGGACCCGGCAGATACGACTTGAACTACGAAGAAAAAGGAATTGATTATCCAATTGGCTATGTACGTTGGACAGAGAATCGAAATATGCTTTCTTATCTTGATTTACTTGAACAAAAAAAATTAAATATTGAACCACTTATAACCCATACATTCTCTTTAGACGAAGCCCCCAAAGCATATCAGATGATTATGGATAAATCTGAAAACTATGTTGGAATTGTAATTGAATATTCTGAAAAAGCAGATATTACAAAAAAAGTGATTCATATAAACGAGCCAAAAAGTTCAAAAGTGAAAGTTAAAATTGGATTTATTGGAGCCGGTTCGTTTGCACAAAATATGCTTTTACCAAATTTAGGTGATAATGTTGGAAAAATTGGTGTTGTAACCTCTCACGGAAATACATCACTAAATGTTTCCAAAAAAAATGGTTTTAATTGGTGCTCCAGCGATGCTGACGAAGTTTATAAAAACACAGAAATTAATACAGTATTTATTGCAACTCGACATAACCTCCATGCAGAACAAGTTCTCAATAGCTTAAAATCAGGAAAAAATGTATTTGTCGAGAAACCATTGTGTTTAACACTAGATGAACTTAATACAATAAAAAATACTTACAACGAAAGCAAAATGCAATTAATGGTTGGCTTCAATCGGCGTTTTTCTCCTCATATTAAACATATAATAAAATATATGCGAAACGACCAGCCAAAATCTATAAATTACAGAATAAATTCAGGAAATATTCCCGCCGATAATTGGATTCAAGATGCAGAAATTGGAGGTGGAAGAATTTTAGGAGAAGTGTGTCATTTTATTGATTTAGCAAGATTTATAGCTGGAAGTTCAATAAAAACAGTTAATGCTTTTGCAATTCCCGACAAACAAAATTTGAATGATACTGTTTCTGTTTCACTTTCGTTTGAAAATGGCTCTATTGCTCAGATTGGTTACTTTGCAAATGGAAATAAATCCGTTGCAAAAGAATATCTGGAAGTATTTTGGCAAGGAAATATTGCAATTGTTGACGATTTCAGAAAAACTCAAATCTCTGGTTCAAAATCTAGTAAATTAAAAACAAATTTAGACAAAGGTCATAAAAACGAATTAAGTGAATTTATAAATTCATTATCAGACGGGTCGAAGTTTCCAATTCCTTTTGAAGAAATTTATGAATCAGCATTAGCTTCATTTGCTTCAATTGAAAGTTTAAAAAGAGGAATATCAATTGATTTAAAATCTTTTGCAGAATTAACTACTTTTCTATAACAAATAAAAATGAAAACTAACATAATTATTATAATAACTTCAATAGTTATTTCAACTATGGGTTTTTCACAAATAGTTAATCAAACACTAGAAAATGATGGCTTTGAGCCTACATTAATACAAGAAAATTACAATAGTAAGATTGAAGAAATTGATAAAATTACAACATCTATCAATAAGAATATTGATAATTATCAAAAAATTGAAAAAGTAAAAAACGCAACCGGGAATAAATATAATTATTACAAATCCAACGAATTACAATTAGTTACAGTTGAGGCATTTGAAAACAATCTAACAAAAAAAGTCTGCTGGTATTTTCAGAATAATCAATTAATTTTTTCTGATGTTTTATGGACAAATAACGAATCAGGTATAATTGTTAAATATGTAAAAGCATATTTGCAAAATGAAAAGCTATTTGCGTGGATTAAAACCGACAACAGCTATATTAATCCCAATTCACAGGAATTTAAAGATGCTGATGAGCAATTAAGAGAATATGCTTCGACTTTAAAATAGCAAGAAAAATAAAAATGAATTTAACATTATTATTGTTCGTTTTGTTTTAAACAATAAAGAAATTCAACATAATTAAAAAGTAATTTAGTCGGTCAATCGTGAAAAAAATATATCTTTGCACTTGAAAAATAATTTATTAATTAACTGTTTAACAGAAATGAATATTACTAAAGAAAATACTAACGATTTAAATGCAATTTTAAAAATTAATATCACCAAAGCCGATTACGAAGAAAAATACGAAAAAGCAATAAGGGAATATAAAAAAAAGATAAAAATGGATGGATTTCGTCCAGGAATGATTCCTACTGGATTAGTAAAAAAGTTGTACGGTACTGCTATCATGTTGGATGAAATAAATAGACTTATTTCTGATTCAATTCACAATTATATTAACGAAAATAAATTAAAAATTATAGGCGACCCACTTCCTCATGCAGAGAATAATGCAATTGATTTTGATAATGATACTGAATTTAATTTCACTTTTGATATAGGTTTATATCCGGTATTTGACCTGAAATTAAACAAAAAAGAAAAATATGATTATTTCGAAGTAAAAATTGATGAAAATTTAATCGAAGATGAAATTAAATATTATTGTAATTATTTTGGCGAACTTAAAGAAATTGAAGAAATAACCGACGAAGAAGTTGTTGTTGAAGGCGATTTACAAGAGCTTGATTCTGTGGGAAATATTTTTGATTCTGGAATTAAAACTGAGGCTGTTAAAGTATTTATAAAAATTATAAAGGACGAAGATGCAAAAAAGAGATTTTTAGCAGCTAAAAAATTCGACATCATAAAATTTCACGCAAAATCAGCATTTCCAAACGATACCGATAGAGCCGGACTTTTAAAAATATCTAAAGAAAAAGCTATAGAAAACAATTCTGACTTTCAAATTTCTATAAATAAAATTGAAAAATTTTCTCATTGTGAAGTAAATCAGTCGCTTTACGATAAAATATTTGGTGAAGGAACAGTTACCGGAGACGAACAATTTAAAGAAAAAATTATTGAATCGTTAAAAGTAAAATTTGAAAACGAAAGCAACTATAAATTTAAACTGGATGCTAAAGAAAAAATTAAATTAGATTCAGAAGTTGAACTTCCTTCGGAGTTTCTAAAACGTTGGGTAAGCTTGGTTAATAAAGAATTTACGCCAGAGCAAATCGAAAAAGAATTTCCAACGTTTATTGAGGATTTAAAATGGCAAATGATTAAAGAAAAAATAATTGCAGAAAATAAATTTAATGTTATTGAAGAAGAACTGAAAAAAGAAGCTGCTAATGTTGTAAAGTATCAATATGCACAGTACGGAATAACTAATATTTCGGAAGAACATCTTGAGCCTATGATTGCTCACATGCTGAAAGAAGATAAAACAGTAAATAAATTTCGTGATAAAATTTTAGAAGATAAGATTTTTGATTTTATTAAAGAAAATGTTAAACTTGAAACAAAAGAAGTTACTTTAGAAGAACTTCAAAATATGTTCAAACAATAGTATAAACAAATAATACAAATAAGATGCATTCAAACGACGAATTTAGAAAATATGCGATTAAGCACAAAGGTATAAGTAGCTTAACACTTGACAATTATAAGTCAGTATGGAATAATTATATTTCTCCGACAATTATCGAAGAACGCCAGTTAAACATAGCAACTATGGACGTTTTTTCAAGATTAATGATGGATAGAATAATATTTCTTGGATTACCAATTGATGATTATGTTGCAAATATAATTCAAGCACAACTTTTATTCTTGGAATCATCAGACCCTCATAAAGATATTCAGATTTATTTCAACACACCCGGAGGTTCTGTATATGCAGGTCTGGGTATTTACGATACAATGCAATATATTACATCTGATGTTGCAACAATTTGTACAGGAATGGCAGCATCTATGGGTGCAGTACTGTTATGTGCCGGAACAAAAGGAAAACGTTCAGCATTAAAACATTCAAGAGTTATGATTCATCAACCAATGGGTTCTGCATCAGGCCAAGCTTCTGATATTGAAATTACTGCAAGAGAAATTCAAAAATTAAAAGTTGAACTTTATCAAATTCTAGCCGACCATTCTGGCAAAACTATCGAAACTGTTGAAGCCGATTCTGACAGAGATTATTGGATGATAGCCGAAGAAGCTAAAACTTATGGTCTTATCGACGAAGTTTTGCTTAGAGAAGTTAGAAAAAAAGAGAAGTAAGATAAAAATTTGTGGTTTGTCTTTCATTGTTAAATGGTTAAATTGTTAAATTGTTCTTTCTATGTGATTTATTTCTATGTTACTATGTGTCTATGTGGTTAAAGTTGCATAATAGTAAATCCTAATTCCTAAATTCCTAAATCCTAAATATTAATGGAAAAATGTAGTTTTTGTGGTCGAGAGAAAAAAGATACTGACTTGTTGATTTCAGGTGCAAAATGTCATATCTGTAATTATTGTGTTGAACAAGCAAACATAATTATAAATGAGGAAGTTAAGAAAAAAACTACTTTAAAAAAAACTGATTTAAAAAAAATTCCTAAACCATCCGAAATTAAAGATTTTTTAGATAAATATGTGATTGGACAAGATTGTGCTAAAAAAGTGATGGCAGTAGCCGTTTATAATCATTATAAAAGAATTTCACAACAGAAAACTAACGACGAAGTTGAAATTGAGAAATCAAATATCGTTATGGTTGGAGAAACCGGAACAGGAAAAACCCTCCTTGCACGAACTATTGCTAAATTTTTAAATGTACCTTTTGCCATAGTCGATGCAACAGTTTTAACCGAAGCCGGTTATGTTGGCGAAGATGTTGAAAGCATTTTAACACGTCTATTGATGGTTGCAGATTATAATGTTAAATCGGCAGAAATGGGAATTGTTTTTATTGATGAGTTAGATAAAATTGCACGAAAAAGCGACAATCCGTCTATTACCAGAGATGTTTCGGGTGAAGGAGTACAACAAGGATTATTAAAATTATTAGAAGGCTCTGTTGTAAATGTTCCACCACAAGGCGGAAGAAAACATCCTGAGCAAAAGATGATTGCAGTGGATACAACAAATATTCTATTTATTTGTGGTGGAGCTTTCGATGGTATTGAGAAAAAAATAGGTCAGCGTTTAAATACCAAATTAATCGGATTTGATGCTACTAAAAAAAGAGATTTTGTAAACAAAGATAACTTATTACAATATATAAATCCACTTGATTTAAAGTCGTTTGGATTAATACCTGAAATTATTGGACGTCTTCCGATTCTTACACATTTAAATCCACTCGAAAAAGAAACTTTACGCAGAATATTAACTGAACCAAAAAATTCGATTATTAAACAATATATCAAGCTTTTCGAATATGATGGAATTGCACTTTCGTTCGACGAAGATGTTTATGATTTTATTGTTGATAAAGCAATCGAATTTAAGCTTGGAGCAAGAGGATTACGTGCTATCTGCGAATCAATTATGCTTGACTTAATGTTTGACCTTCCATCTAAAAAAGAAAAAACGGTTAATATTACCCTAGAGTTAGCTATAGAAAAAGCTGAAAGGCTGAATTTCAGTAATTTAAAAGTTGCATAAGGAGCTGTAATTAAATAACATGGTTATGCGAGTCTCCTGAAAGGGACTCTGCGACAATCAATAACGCAGAGTCCTGTAAACAGAGACTCTGCTTGGACTTAAACAATTGATTAAGATAATTCATTACAATTCCTAAAACTATAAACTATAATAAATATCCTGTTACTGATTTTCTTGAAATTTATCCATCGAATCAAAAAGATAAAAATTACTGGAAATTGATATTTATCCGAAATTACTAAACCTGTTAAAACTTTGATTGATAAACTAAAATTAGATATTACGTAAAATAGTAGCGGAGTTAAATTTAAATACCAAATCTTAAAATTATTCTAATTATACGATACTTTAACGTATTAAATTTGTGTAGGAATCCTTTTTTCAACATCATTAAATAAATTAATTTATTTAATCGGCTTTCTTTATAATTATCTGTTACGACTGAATTTATACTGAATTTTATTATTTTATCAATTTTTTTATCTATAAGCTCAATATTATATTTTTCAGGATATTTTAATTCAAAAAATATTGCCATTAAAAAAATTGAGGCGTAAAATGGTCTTTCAATATTCAATACTCTACATTTGTTTTCATAATAATCCCAGTCATTTAAAGTCCATTTTTCAACAATTGTATATAAGTCTGATAACCACAAGAGTTTGTACCAACTATGTATTGCACCGTGAACTAATAAAAAAATATAATTCCATTCATCATCCAGCGTTAGAAAATTGTATCCTGCAATGTCTATTTTTTTTGCTTTTTGCCAAATTTCTGGGTAATATTTTTTATTAATAAAATTATCTCTTGATAAGCCCCAATGAACTTCAATTAGTTGATTTGAATCCAACTTCTTGAACATGAAGTGGTAGTAAAAATATTTATAAAAAGATAAGCTCCAAAATGTATTTTTTAATTCAATATTTTTATAAAAATTTGATTTTAAAATCAGGGTAGTTTTTTTTAAATCTTTAGATTTAATAAATATATCTATATCACCAATTGAACGAAAAGAAATATCATCATATAAAATTTTAGATAAAGAAATACCCTTTAAATGAATTACATCAATGTTTTTTTTAATTAGAAGCGTATCAATATCAATTACTTCCTTGATGTTAGCAAAATTTCTTGAAACGCTTTTTTTTAAATATTCTTGAACAGATTGAGATATTTCCAATAATTGATTTTCGATAAGAAAATGTACAATTTTATGTTTTGAAATTATATCAAATAATTTTTCGGAACACTCTGCTTTTTTCTTATTCTTAAAAGAAACCGAAATGTCAGCATATTCTTTAGGTAGTAATTGATAATATTTATTTAATTTCTCCATTCTCAAACATATACTGAAATACTAAAAAGTTTAAAACAGTCATAAATTTAGACATTTTAATCTTTCCTTTATTGTTTTTTCTATGCTTTAAATTTGAGTGCCATTGTAGCATTTCATCATAGTTTATATAATGTGTTTTTAAATTATTTTTACAACTTATAATAAATTCCGTAATCTTTTCATAATCTTTTAAATAAGAATATTGAACAGATGGTATTGTAGCTCCGCTTTTATCGTTTCTAGTTCGAATTTTTTTAGGTACTATATCTATTATTGCCTGCCTGAATAAGTGTCTGGTCTCTAGTGGACTGGATTTAATTTCAGAAGGTATTGAATAATAATATTGAATTAAATCAATATCTACTAAAGGAAAAACGTAGTTAACGCCTTGTAATAATGAATATTCAGAACATGCTTCTATTCGTAAGTTAAGCAAAGGATTTGAAATTTTATCTGCCAATACTTTATTTAATGTTTTCTTATTAACAATTTTTTTAGACTTATAAATTAAGTATCTAAGATTCTTAGGGCTATTGTTTTTATTAATCAAGCTTGTTTCCGAATATTTTTTAAATAATAATTTGTTTAAATTCAAAAGTCCAACAAGGTACATATTTGTGAACAAGGAAAATATTCCTTTAATCGTATTAAAACTATTATGCTCACAATATAACTTAAAATATTTTCTTACATTTTTAAACTTGAAAGCTCTAATCAATTCTCTTATATATATGTATCCCTGATAACTTACAAATTCATCTCCTCCAAACCCCGATAAAAGAATATCGCTTTTATTTTTTTTGGAAAGCCTTACAGGTTCAATAATATATTTTATAAAATTATTTTCAGGAACATATCCCAAATCTAAAACTATTTGTCGCATTAATTCCAGTAAACTAACTTCTTTTAAATCAATGTAGATATGGCTGACATTTGAATATTTATCAGCTACTAATTTACTAAATTCCCGCTCATCTTTAAAAGGAAATATTTTTTCTAAAGCCTCATCTGGCAATGTGTGCGAAAAAGCAAAAATATGACTATCCGTTTTTTGTTTAAATTGAGCTGTAATACAGGTTAATGCAGACGAATCTAGTCCGCCACTAAGCTCACATGATACATTTGTATGAGATTTTATTCTTTTTTCAACAGATTCAATTAAAAGATTTTGAAAAGAGGTTTTATAATCTAAATTTTCAGATTTATTTATTTCTACATCTTCAATTTTGTAATATTGGATTAAATCTGAGTTTTTATCAGAAATTTTCAGATAATGACCAGATGGAAGTCGGAAGATATTTTTATAATTTGTAATTTGCTTGTCATTGTACAAATATGTTAAGCTATTGATAAACCATCTGTAGTCAATTTCAAGGGGATTTTCAAAATGCTTTATTAATGTTTTAATATGAGTACTGAAAGTATATGAATTGTTGCTTTTAAAATAATAAAAAGGCATACAGCCCATTTGGTCTCTGCAAACTAAAATGCTATTATCAAACTTGTTTAAAACTATGATAATAAACTCACCGTTAATTGTTTTAAAAATGGAGTTATCATTATAATTTTGTAAAATATAGTCACTTATTTTTTCATCATAAGACTCAAATTTATTATCTCCTATATTATATATTTTTCCAATTAGTATAATACTATGGTTTTCATTTTCAGAAATATAACAGGGGACGGAATTTTCGTTATTATGAATACTTAATTTATTTCCAATATTTTTGTTAAAAGAAAAACAACTTGAAAGCTTTTCTTTTTCATTAATACTATTTCCGTAATGAACAATGAGCATGATAAAAAAGATTATAGAAAGATTTGTAAAACTAACAAAAGTTTGAATATATCCTTAAATCCGTAAGCTTATCTTTAAGTACTTGCAGGTGAAAACACCTGCAAGAGGCAGGGTGCGTCAGTCAGGTGTTTTCACCTGACTGGTAAACAACAAATTAACTTATAATCTGCGGATTTTAGGTATATATAAAGAACTTTAATATTAGTTTAATGGTTGTTAATTAGAAATAAAATAGGTTTATATTTTTCTTATAATCAGATAAAATAAAAACTTAAAAATTATGTGTTGTCGTTTTATCCTTTTAGGTTCATTTATTAGCCGGTATAACCATTCTAAACCTAATATGATAAAAAGTCGTGGAGCTCGTTTTCGTTTTCCCGAATATACATCAAAGCTTCCACCAATACATTGATATACTGCTTTGTGAATCATAGACAGTTCGTTAGCAAAATATTCTTGTTTTGGCGAACCCATAGCAATAAATATTATATCTGGTTTTTTTTCTATAATATCATTTTTCAATAATTGTTTATCTTCATCATTACTAATGAATCCATTTCTATAATTTACAATATTGATATGTGGAAAGTTTTGTTTGAGTTTTTCAACCGTCTTTTGTATCACATTATCGGTAGAACCAATAAGATAAAAGCTTTTTTTGCTTTCAAATTTTGATATAATATCAAGCCATAATTCTACGCCAGGGATTTTAATTGTATTTTTATATCCTTTAATTTTTAAAGCCCACACAGCACCAATTCCATCTGCATGTCCAATATTATTATTAATTATTTGCTGTAATTTTGTGTCTTTATTAAGAATTGTTTCTGCATTAATTGAAATCAGTATTTTTTTCTCAACAATTGCTTCTTGAATTAAATCTATTTTGGAAGAAAATGAATAGCAGTAAATATCTTTTAATTTAACAGGGTTTAAATTCATTCTCAATTCAATGTTTTTTCTGATATATCTTGCAAAAATAAAACAAGGTTGCAAAAAAATATACATATTATCAAATATCTGTATATTTGTCAGGATTTCAGATTGACGATTTTAAATTTTAGATTGAAAAATCAGACAAATTAACATTTATGTTTTTCAATTTAGGGGATTTGAAAAAATTAAATACAATTTTTGATATTCAACCCATTCTGGGTTATTTTCAGCTTTGATTTTCACCTCCGATTGCATCGGGGTTATTCAAATTCAAGCCTTTCAGGTTTAACTTAATGACATTGCCCCTTACCTATATGTAACATGCAGGAAATCTATAAATCTTAAATCCTAAATCGTAAATTGTTGTATATTTGCCAAAAAAAAATTGAAAAGCATTAAGGAATATTATTATAAAGCATTTGGTCTTACATGGAAATCGGAGTTTCAAATTCCAGAATTTGTAACAATTAATTCGATAGTAAAAGAACCTGATATTATTATCAATATTGGAAAAGTACCTCAAAATTTAACTGGAAATGTTACAACCGGAATAAAACATCAACTTTCAGAGAATAAATTTTTACTTAATATGGATAAAATCGCAAGATTTTATGTTTCAAATGGAAAAAAAATTACGATTGAACCAGTATCAAGAGTGTCAAAAAAAGATATTAGGTCTATTTTAATTACTACTATTCTTGGCGTTGTTTTAAATCAAAGAAATTTATTTCCTATTCATGGAAGTGCAGTTGAAATAGATAATAAAGCAATTTTATTCTCAGGACAACCCGGAGCCGGAAAATCAACAATTGCAACCGCATTATCGCTAAAAGGTTATAAAATAATTACCGATGATATTTCTGCAATACAACGAATCGAAAACAAACCTTATGTAATACCTTCTTTTCCAAGTATAAGACTTTGGACTGATTCTGTTGAGAACCTTAATTTGAATAATTATAATTTTATCAGAATCAGAAAAGGTGTTGAAAAAAAAAGAGTTATAGCAAAAAATTGGTTTAGCAAGAATTTAGCACCGCTTACACATATATTTATAATAAATACTTCGAACTTTACATTATTTAAAATAGAAGAAATTAAGGGTATTAATAAATTCAATTATCTTAAAAACAATACATATAGAGTAAAATTTATTAATGGCGATGAGAACAAAGTATCGTTCTTTAAGCATCTTACAATGATTGCAGAATCAGCAAAGGTTTTTGAAATAACTCGCCCTCAGTCGCCATTTAATGTAGAATCATTAATTCAATTAGTTGAAAAACATTTGTAATTATTACTCAGTGACTTTTTCGTGAAATTTAGTGCTTTGGTGCTTTAGTGGCAAAAATATGAAAAATAAAAAACTAGTTTGGCTTGCCTCTTACCCAAAATCAGGAAACACCTGGCTGCGAATTTTCCTTTCAAACTATTTTAATAACGAAAATTCGCCAATAGATATTAATAATCTTGATAAAAGCCCTATTTTTGGCAGCCGAGTAGTTTTCGACGAATATTCGCCTCTATTTTCATCTGATTTACGTCCCGACGAAATAGATATAATTCGATACGATGTTTTTCGACAAATTGCAAATGAATTAAAAGAACTACAGTTTTTTAAAATTCACGATTCATACCATAAAATAAAAAACTGCAAATATATTTTCCCATCTGAAAATACTTATGGAGCTGTTTATATTATTCGAAATCCGCTCGATGTAGCGGTATCTTATGCATATCATTCTAATATATCTATGCAGAAATCTTGTGAATTTTTATGTAATCATAAAGCATCATTTGCAAAAAGTAATATTAAAATGGACAGGCAACTTTATCAAATTCTTAATTCCTGGTCTGACCATGTGGTAAGCTGGAC
>MENC01000277.1:0-3522 GCA_001768155.1 Bacteroidetes bacterium GWA2_30_7 | reverse complement strand
TAAAATTTTCATCATTCGACGAATTAAAAAAACAGGAAAATGAAAAGGGCTTTAAAGAAAAACCAATAAATGCGGAAACTTTTTTTCGCAAAGGACAGTCTAATTCTTGGAAATTCGAATTATCAGAAGCCCAAATTGATTTAATTATAAAATCAAATTTTGAAATAATGAAAAAATATTCCTACATTTAAGGTTTTATTATTATAGATAATAATGACATTATCACCGGCTAACATAATCGAAATAAAAAAAGGCATTGTAACTTCTCAAATTGATGGCGAAACAGTTATGATGAGCCTCGAAAACAGCGAATATTATGGTCTAAATTCTACTGCAAGCCGAATTTTCGCTTTAGTAGAGAAACCCATTAGTATTCAGATTATTTGTAACCAATTAATCTCGGAATACAATATTGATTTTGATACATGCTACTTACAAGTAATTAATATCTTAGAAGATTTTAATAAAAAAGGCTTAATTGAGATTAAATAATAAAGTGAAGAAAATTAGACACAGATTTGTTCCGATAATTATGATTAATAAAATGATTAAATTGCGATGCACTGCGATGCACTGAGTTTAGTCGAAGTGAGCAATAGTCGAAGTATTACATTGATAAATGGTTAGTTTGGTGCAATTTAGTGTCTTTGTGGCAAAGAAGAAAAAAAATTAATAATGAAACTCCTAAAATTTATAAATATTCCCTTTAAAGAAAAATTAATGCTTACGGAAGCTTTTTTGCTTTTTATTGTGTCTAATATGTTAGTTACTTTATTTCCTTTAAAATTCTATTCTAAATTTATTGGTAATTATATGGAAGAAACTAATTTTGCTGATAATGATAATAATTGTTCCGATATGATTTTTTTAGCTATTAGAAGAGCAAAAAAAGCATTACCTTTCAAACCAAAATGCCTTGTAAATTCAATCGTTACAAAAAAAATGCTTGACCGAAGAAATATTAAAAACATGCTTTATCTTGGACTTAATAAAAATATTTCTAATAACCTTATTGCACACGCTTGGGTACGTGTATTTGGAAACAACGAAAACTTATTACAACAAGAACAACAAACTCTTACTCCCTCTCCAAGTGGAGAGGGCAGGGGTGAGGCTAACAACAACCAATTTAAAGTAATCGCTTTTTTCTCCTAATAATTATGAAAAATTTAATACGATTTGATTGGGCAGTAAAACGACTTTTGAGAAACAAAGCCAACTTTAAAGTTATTGAAGGATTTTTGAGCGAATTGTTACATGATGATATCAAAATTCAAAACATACTTGAAAGCGAAAGCAATCAAAGATATTACGACGATAAATATAATCGCTTCGATATGCTTGTTGAAAATTCAAAACAAGAACTAATAGCAATCGAAATACAAAACAATTCCGAACACGATTATTTTCAACGAATGATTTACGGAACCTCAAAACTTATGATTGACCATCTGTTTATGGGCGATAAGTATGAAAAACTTAAAAAAATTATTTCAATAAATATTGTTTACTTCGACTTAGGGCAGGGCGAAGATTACGTTTATTACGGAAAAACAAATTTTCAAGGTTTACATAAAAACGATACATTACAATTATCCGAAAAACAAAAAGAACTATTTATTAAAAAAGAAGTTGCAGAAATCTTCCCTGAATATTACATAATAAAGGTAAACAGCTTTGACGAATCAGCTAAAGATACCCTTGACGAATGGATTTATTATTTTAAAACAAATAAAATAGAAGAAAACTTCTCTGCCAAAGGATTAAAAGAAGCAAAAGAAATATTAAAAGAAGATAATTTACCAGAAAAAGAAATACCAGACTATAAGCGATACCTCGAAGACCTACGCTATCAGGCAAGTATGACATGGTCGATGAAAATTGATGCAGAAGATTATTTAAAAAAGAAAACAATTCTTGAAATTGCAAAAAAATGCAAACTAAAAGGGATGAATAATGAGGAAATTGTCGAATTAACAGGACTTTCAAAAAATGAAATTGAAAAAATTTAATATAAAACAAACGAAAACCAAACTCTTTCTCCATCTCCAAAAGGAGAGGGTTGGGGTGAGGCTAACAACAACAATTTAAAGTAATTGCTTTTTTCTCCTAATAATTATGAAAAATTTAATACGATTTGATTGGGCTTTAAAACGATTGCTTCGCAACAAAGCAAACTTTGTAGTACTGGAAGGTTTTTTGAGCGAATTGCTAAAAATCAACATTATTATTTCAGAAATTATAGATAGTGAAAGTAATTCGCAAACTTCTGATGATAAATTCAATAGAGTTGATATTATTGCCAAAACAAATAATAAAGAAATAATAATAGTTGAATTGCAAATCAATAGTGAGTTGGATTATTTTCACCGAATGTTATTTGGTGCAAGTAAATCGTTAATTGAGCATATTAAATTAAGAGAAAAATATAAATCGTTATATAAAATTTATTCGGTCAATATAGTTTACTTCGAGTTAGGGCAAGGTAAAGATTATGTATATCATGGAACAACCGACTTTTTAGGAATCCATAATGGTGATAAGTTAGAATTAACACAAAAGCAAAAACAGGGGCTATCAATTCAAAAAATTTGCGAAATATTTCCAGAATATTATGTGCTGAAAGTTAATGAATTTAATCAGGTTGCAAAAGATAATCTTGACGAATGGATTTATTTTTTAAAGAATAATGAAATCCCCGATAACTTTAGGGCTAAAGGATTAAAAGAAGCAAAAGAAGTACTTGACGAAGATAAAATGAGTAAAGGTGATAAAAATTTATATAAAGAACATCTCGAAAACCTGCGATATACCGACAGCATGATATGGAGTTCAAAAATTGAAGGAAGGCTTGAGGGAATGTTTGAAGGGGAAAAAAAGGGGAAGATTGAAGGAAAAATTGAAAGCAAACTTGAAATCGCAAAAAACCTTATTAATGCAGGTGTTGAATTAGATATTATTATTAAATCAACAGGACTTTCAAAAAATGAAATTGAAAAAATTAAATAACAATATTATGGAACGAAACAGTAATCTAAATACAGATAAGTTTGAAAGAAAAGAGTGGGAAATACCTACTATCGAAATTCTAAATTTTAAACAAACTCAAGGTGGATCACCAGGAACTCCTGCAGAGGATACATACAACACTTGCCCATCATGTTGATAAAATTATGAAAAGACTATTAATATTTTTTATTGCAATATTTATTTTTAATAATCTGTATTGTCAGTATTGGCAATGGGCAAATCAAGGCACAAGTGCAAGTACAGTATTAAATAGTAGAAGAATTTTTGTTGACAATACAGATAATGTATATGTATATGGAGATTATAACAATACATTAGTAATAGGAGCTACAACTTTAACTACATATTCAGCCGGAACAAGAGATATATTTTTATGTAAATACAATAGTTCCGGTGCATTACAATGGGCAGTAAGAGCAGGCAGTACAACAGGCGAAAATCCTTATGGTATGTCAGTTGACAATGCAGGAAATGTTTACATATCAGGGAGTA
>MENC01000276.1:15255-23400 GCA_001768155.1 Bacteroidetes bacterium GWA2_30_7 | reverse complement strand
TTGGTGCAGCTAATAATCTTAAAATTATAGTTCGTGCAGGTGCCGGATACGATAATATTGACCTTCAGGCAGCTACTTCAAAGGAAATTGTAGTTATGAACACCCCCGGACAAAATTCAAATGCAGTTGCAGAACTTGCTGTAGGAATGATGATTTATATGTCTCGTGGACAATTTAAAGGAAATTCAGGAATCGAACTAAAAGGAAAAACTATTGGTATTCATGCCTGCGGAGCTGTCGGAAAATTAGTTTCAAGAATTGTTTACGGTTTAGGAATGGATGTTTATGGATGCGACCCATTTGTAAAACCATTATCAATTAAATCACATGAAATAAAATTTATAGAAACTGCAAACAAACTTTATTCTACTTGCCAATTTGTTTCGCTTCATATTCCAGCAAACGAGCAAACACAAAAATCAATAAATTACGATTTGTTAATAAATATGCCTAAAGGTGCTATTTTAATTAATACTGCAAGAAAAGAAGTAATTGACGAAGCCGGATTATTAAAAATAATGCAAGAACGTCCTGATTTTAAATATATTACAGATATTGCTCCCGATAATAATGCCGAAATGCTAAAATTTGGCGACAGGTACTATGCAACTCCAAAAAAACAAGGAGCAGAAACTGCCGAAGCCAATATAAATGCAGGAGTTGCTGCTGCCAATCAAATTGTTAACTATTTTGAAAAAGGTGATAAAAAATTTCAAGTAAACTTTTAAGAAGAAGTTTGAAGTTTAAGGTTTGAAGTTTGCTACGCAGTTAAATCCCAAATCCCAAATCCTAAATAAATATGGCTACAATTAAACCCTTCAAAGGTGTAAAACCGCTTCAAAGCATTGTAAATGACCTTGCTTGCTTACCTTACGATGTAATGAACAGTGAAGAAGCAGCAATTATGGCAAAAGGAAAAGAATGTTCGTTGCTTCATGTTACAAAAGCTGAAATTGATTGTCCGGCAGGAACCGATGTACATTCTGAAGTAGTTTACAATAAGTCAGTCGAAAATTACAAAAAAATGAAACAAAAAGGCTGGCTAATTCAGGATACAGAAGCTAAATATTACATCTATGCTCAAACTATGGATGAACGCACACAATATGGAATTGTTGGTTGTGCAGCATGTGAAGATTATAATCAAGGAATTATCAAAAAACACGAACTTACCCGACCCGATAAAGAAGACGACCGAATGATTCTTACTCGTTACACGAACGCTAATATTGAACCAGTATTTTTTAGTTATCGTGCAGTTCCTGAAATAGATGCAATAGTTGAACAAATTGTGAAAAATCAAAAACCGGATTACGATTTTGTTTCAGAAGATGGTTTTGGACATCATTTTTGGTCAGTAAACGATTCAAAAATTAATCAACAAATTGAAATGTTGTTTACTACAAAAGTTCCTTCAACTTATGTTGCCGATGGTCATCACCGTACTGCTGCAGCTGCAAGAATTGGACAAGAACGCCATGCAAAAAATCCAAAACACAATGGAAATGAAGAATACAATTATTTTATGGCAGTTCATTTTCCAGATAATCAATTGAAAATTATTGATTATAACCGTCTTGTGAAAGATTTGAATGGATTAACTCACGAACAATTCTTCATAAAATTAAACGTTTTTTTTACGGTCGAAGAAAAAGGAACTGAAATTTACAAACCAAACAAATTACATAATTTCAGTATGTATTTCGACAAAAAATGGTATTCGTTAACAGCCAAAAAAGGAACATTTAACGATAACGACCCGATTGGTATTCTTGATGTTACAGTACTTTCAACTTATGCACTTGCTCAAATATTAGGAATTTCTGACCTTAGAACCAGTAAAAGAGTTGATTTTGTAGGAGGAATTAGAGGACTTGGTGAATTAAAAAAACGAGTCGATAGCGGCGAAATGCAAGTTGCCTTTGCACTTTATCCGGTTTCAATGAAGCAACTACTTGATATTGCAGACAGTGGAAATATCATGCCTCCAAAAACAACATGGTTTGAACCGAAACTTCGCAGCGGATTGGTAATTCACGAATTAGATTAATTTAAAAATAGTAAAGCCCTATTTTTCGTAGCTGTTCGGGATTTGCAATCCCGAACTATTTACTATTAGCATTTGTAATGCGGTTAATTTTCTGGCGGATTAAAAATCCTTATAATAAAAACTTTCGGATTGCAAATCCGAAAGAGCGGGTTGTTATAAAATTAATTCAAAAATTTTTATAAATTTTAAACTATGAACATTGTTGAAAACTTAAAAAATCTGAAAAAAAATTTACCGGAAAATGTAAAACTTGTTGCAGTAACAAAAACCCATCCTATCGAAAAAATATTAGAAATCTATAATTCCGGTTACAAGATTTTTGGCGAAAATAAAGTTCAGGAATTAGTTCAGAAATATGAATCTTTACCAAAAGATATTGAATGGCACATGATTGGTCATTTACAAACCAATAAGGTAAAATTAATAGCACCATTTGTTTCGCTGATTCATTCTGTTGACAGTTTAAAATTGTTAAAAGAAATTAATAAAGAGGCAATTAGAAATAATCGAATAATTGATGTTTTATTAGAAATATATATTGCAACCGAAAATACAAAGTTTGGTCTAAGTCAAGAAGAAGCATCTGAAATTTTAAAATCAAATGAATTTAAGTTATTGACCAATATTCAAATATGTGGTGTAATGGGAATGGCTTCATATACAGAAAACACTTCAATTATTAAAGATGAATTTGAAAATTTAAAAAATATATTTTTGTATCTAAAAGAAAATTTCTTTAACGAAATAGCTCATTTTAAAGACATTTCAATGGGAATGTCCAACGATTTTCAAATAGCAATAGATGCCGGAAGCACAATAATTAGAGTAGGAAGTCTGATATTTGGCGAAAGAGATTATTCTAAATAAATTTACTTTTATTGTAAATATCTGAAAATGTTATATTAATGAAAAAACTAAAAAATAGTTTTTTTGTATTTAAAAAAAATATATTACTTTTACTCGAACATTATTTGAACAATATTAATTCTAACACATCAATGATAAATAAAATGTTAAAACTGAATTACCTAAAAATCTTCGTAGCAGTTGCAATAACTGCTATTTGGTTCGGATGTAAAACCGATACTAATAACAATGCAAATACTGAAATTGAAGTAAATGAAGAATTAATGCAAGACTTCAATAAAGCAAAGCAAGTGTTTTATTCTTTGCCATCTCCAATTGAGACTGCAATGTTAATTAAACGTGCCGGTGCTAAATACAATGAAGAGTTTTTAAATCCTCTCGAAAATGTTGCAAAATATACTACAAACAAAAGTATGGCTTTAAATCTTGGTGTTTATAGTGCCGACTTAAGTTTTGCAAGTATGTTTGACCAACCTCAGGCATCAATTAAATATTTATCACAGTGTAAAAAACTTGCAGATGATTTAGGAATTTTAAATGCTATTGACAAAACAATTATCGAAAGAATGGATAATAATGTTAACAATAGAGACTCATTAATGGATATTATTTCAGAAACATTAATGAATTCTAATTCATTTTTAAAAGAAAATGATAGACCCGAAACTGCAGCTATTATTTTAGTTGGTGCATGGATTGAAGGATTATATATTGCTTCAAAAATTGCAAAAACATCACAAAGTAATAAAGAAATGATTGACAGAATAGTTGACCAAAGATTATCATTAAATACTTTATTAAGTCTTTTAGATGAATATAAAGATGGTAATGCCAGCGAAACAGTAAAAGAATTACTTGATGAATTAAATACTTTAAATGCTATTTTTGAAAAAATTCAAGTAACTACTTCTAAAATAGAAGCATCTGTTGATGCTACTACTAATAAAACAACTCTTAACAGCAAAACAAAAATTGTAATTACTCCTGAAGTATTCGATAACTTATGCAGTAAAGTTGAAGAGTTTAGAAATAAAATTGTTAGCTAATTATGAAACGATTATCATTTATTATTTCTTTAGCGATATTAATGTTTACATTAAATGTAAATGTTAATGCCCAATGTAAAAATTTTGCAAAAAAGATATGCAAAATGGAACTTCTACCATATATTCATGATGGTATTTATAATGCAACAACCTTAGCAGAAGGCGAAACAGCAGAATTATTTAAAACATTTTATTCAGGTCAGGAATACAGAATTTCTATTTGTGGAGACGATTTAATTCCTAAAGTTGAATTTGAAGTTATGGATGCTGACAGAAATGTCTTATTCAGTAATAAAGATAAAAATTATGCTAAATCTTGGGATTTCAAACTCGAATCAAGTCAGCAATTAATTATTTCATTAGCAGTACCAACCAACGATAAAGTAACAGACCAGCTTTCAAGCGGTTGTGTTGCAGTTTTAGTAGGATTTTTAAACAACGAAAATTCATTTAAACAATTCTAATTGTTTTTAAAATAATATTGAAACCGCCTGAATGGCGGTTTTTTTATTTAAAAACAATTGCACTCAAAAACATTAAACCTCAAACAATTTAACAATATATCAATTTAACAATAATTTTTGTATTTTTACCCTAATAAAACTTGAAATGAATTTTGAAGAAATTGAATATCAGATAAGACTTTTTAAATCAGATGGGAAAAAAATCTTTGCAACTTCATCTTTTCAAGGTCAAAGCATTGTATTACTTCATCTTTTAAATACAATTGATAGTGGAATTCCAATTTATTTTATTAACACAGGCTTTCTTTTCCCCGAAACTATAATATATAAAGATACAATTTCTAATCTTTTAGACTTATATATTATCGAAGTCCGCCCTACAGTACCCAAAAACTTACAAAAAGATTCATCGGGAAATTTATTATACACTTCTGACCCCGATTTTTGTTGCCATATAAATAAAGTTCAGCCACTTGATTCTATTTTGGCAGAGAATGATATTTGGATTTCGGGTTTAAGAGCAAATCAGAATGAAAACAGAAAAAATCTTAAAACTTTTGAAAAAGCTCCACATAATGTTCAGCGGTTTCATCCCTTATTAGACTGGACAGATAAAATGATTTTTGATTATTCCAAAAAATATAACTTACCATCTCATCCTTTAGAAAATTCTGGATATTTAAGCATTGGTTGTGAGCCTTGTACAAGAAAATCGGAATATGATTCCCGCTCAGGACGTTGGTTTGGATTAACTAAAAATGAATGCGGACTTCATACCGACCTTATTATAAAATAGATATGTTCTTAATTGAATTAGATTAAGTTTTTTAACATTATAATAAAAATTGAATAATTAACAATGTAAAATTTTAAATGTAAAACTCTAAATGTAAAACATGGATACAAAATACGATCTTGAAGAAAGACTTATTCGGTTTGCAATACGAATGCTTGAAGTATCCGAATTATTACCTAATACCAAAGCAGGTAACCATATTGCAGGGCAATTAGTTCGGAGCGGCACTTCCCCAGCATTTAATTATGGAGAAGCACAAGCAGCAGAATCAGCAAAAGACTTTATTCACAAAATGGGAGTAGTACTTAAAGAACTACGAGAAACAGGTATTTGCCTTAAAATTATTATTCTCAAACCATTAATAAATCCTTCAGACAAGATTAAATCTGATTTGAAAGAATGCAATGAGTTAATTGCTATATTTACAAAAAGTATTAAAACTGCAAAAACCAATAATAATGAAAAGAAATAATTTGGAATTTCATTCAAAAAGACAAAAATTGAAATTCAATTATAAAATATATGATTACCTGATAAAACTTTTACATTCTAAATTTAGAATTTTACATTTTACATTAAATAAATCATTCTATGAAATTAGGTTAAACTTACTAAAATAGAATTGCAATGAAAGTATTAATTACCGGTGGTGCTGGATATATTGGAACTGAACTTACAATTCAGCTCGAAAAAGACCCGAATATTAACGAAATTATTCTTTACGACAATCTTAGCCGAAATAATTACAATATTTTTCTACATTCAAGAATAAAGCGTGGAAAAGTAAAATTTATCAAAGGCGATATTTTAGATTCCCGAAAACTTAAAGAAATTTTAAAAGGGATTGATATTGTTTATCATTTGGCAGCAAGAGTTACAACTCCTTTTTCAAACGAATCACCACATCTTTTTGAACAAGTAAATAATTGGGGAACAGCCGAATTAGTTTATGCAGTTGAAGAATCAAAAGTTAAAAAATTTATCTATTTAAGCAGTTCATCAGTATATGGTTCTTCAGATAACAAAGTTGATATTAATACTTTGCCAAATCCAGAAACTTTTTACGGAATTACTAAACTACAAGGCGAGAAACATGTAGAAAGATTATTTAATAAAATAGAAACTTATATAATCAGAAGCGGCAATGTATATGGATTTGGTGTAAGTATGAGATTTGATGCAGTTATAAATAAATTTATGTTTGATGCCAGTTTTTCTGGCAGAATATCAGTAAATGGAAATGGAAAACAACATCGAGCATTCGTACATATTGATAAATTAGTTAGTGTTTTGAAAAACATTAATTCATCAGGTTTAAATTCAGGCACTTATAATTTAGTAGATAAAAACTTGTCTGTTATTGAACTTAGCGAATTAATTAAAGAAATTTACCCAAATATTGAAATGCTTTTTATTAATCAGCATTTAAAATTACGCGAATTAATTGTTATTCCTGACGAACGAATTCAAAAATTAATTACAATCCCCGAAAAAACATTAAAAGAAGAATTTGAAGAATTTTCTGTGAAGTTTCATAATAGTTCCATTGAGTAAGTAAAGCAACGATAACAGCTCAAAAACTTAAACCTCAAATTCCAATATAGATAAAATTACAAACCATTAAGAATTTGCAATTGCAAATAAATTGTTATTAAGCGAAAGCGATGTTAGAGGTTATAAATTAGAAACATACAAGAAAAGATTTAAATGAATTATTTACAAGCAGAAAACATAACAAAAAGCTACGGTGAGCATATATTATTTGAAAAAATTTCTGTAAGCCTTCATAAAGACGACCGAGTTGCACTTATTGCACGAAATGGTGCCGGAAAAACTTCTTTACTTAATATTATTACCGGCGAAGATAACGCAGATAGTGGAAATATAGTTTTTAGAAATGATATTCGATTTGGCTATTTGCCTCAAGACCCGATATTTAACGAAAACGACACAATAATTGAAGCAGTATTTAATTCGCAGGATAAAATTTTATCGGCAATTAGCGAGTACGAAAAAGCACTTTTAGAGAATGATAACGATAAACTTCAATCTGCCATTGACAAAATGGAACTTTTAAAAGCTTGGGATTATGAAGCAAAAGTTAAACAAATTCTAACCGAATTAAAAATTAATGATTATACAGCAAAAATATCTGAACTCTCTGGCGGACAAAAAAAGCGAGTTGCACTAGCAAAAGTATTAATTTCAAAACCAGATATTTATATACTTGATGAACCAACAAATCATCTTGACCTTGAAATGATTGAATGGCTAGAAGAGTATTTAATGTCGTCGAATATCACACTTTTAATGGTTACTCACGATAGATATTTTTTAGATAGAGTTTGTAATCAGATACTCGAAATTGATAATAAACAAATTTATCAATATAAAGGAAATTACAGCTATTTTCTCGAAAAACGTGACGAAAGAATCAATATTTTTAATACCGAAGTCGAAAAAGCAAAAAACCTTTTCCGTAAAGAATTAGATTGGATTAGACGTATGCCAAAGGCACGAACTACAAAAGCAAAATACAGAGTGGAAGCATTTACAGAAGTTCAAGAAAAAGCATCACAAAAAACAAACGAGAAAAATGTAAAACTTAATATAAAAGCTACAAGAATTGGGAAAAAGATTCTTGAAATCAACTATTTAAGTAAAAGTTTTGGCGACAAATTATTATTCAAAGACTTTGAATATCTTTTCAAACAACACGATAAAATAGGAATTATAGGCAAAAACGGAACCGGCAAAACAACATTTCTTAATATAATAAACGGACTTGAAAAAGCCGATTCCGGCAAATTTGAAGTTGGCGAAACTATTGTTTTTGGATACTATAAGCAAGAAGGAATTAAAATTGATGAATCGAAAAAAGTTATTGATGTAGCTAAAGAAATTGCAGAGGTTGTAACACTT
>MENC01000276.1:261-15211 GCA_001768155.1 Bacteroidetes bacterium GWA2_30_7 | reverse complement strand
AACCTACTAACGATTTGGATATTTACACGTTAAACGTACTCGAAGATTATATTTCGCAATTTACGGGTTGTGTTATTTTAGTTTCACACGACCGCTATTTCATGGACAAGTTAGTTGACCATATTTTTGTTTTTGAAGGAGACGGTAAAATAAAAGATTTCCCCGGAAATTATACTGATTATAGAATTAAACATAAAACCGTTTTTAAACAGCTACCTATAATAAAAGAAGAAAAGAAAGAAATCACTCAACCCGAAAAGGAAAAAATTCGCAAACTTACATTTAAAGAAAAAATTGAGCTTGAAGAGCTTGATAAGAATATTGCTACATTAGAAAACCAAAAACAAATGCTTGAAAATGAATTAAGTTCGGGTAAATTACAAAACAACGTTCTTATTGAAAAATCCAATTTACTTGGTAAAATCATTGATGAAATTGAATTGAAAACTTTCCGTTGGATTGAACTTTCCGAAATTTAAAATAATCCAGTCTCGTAATCTTCATATTCTAAGCTCATTAAAAAATTGTTACAAAATATTTTGAAAAACCCTTGACATAGGAACATTAAAATACTACTTTTATTTATAATTAATCTAAATAAAAATAGTATGAAAACTCTCAACTTATACTTAGCAATTATTATATTCATAAGCAATATAAACAGCTCTTCTGCAATAATATATTATGCCACAAGGGCTGGTAATTTTACTGATCAAATGTGGTCAACCACATCAAAAACAGGAAAACCAGTAACAACAGTTCCAGGTCAAACTGATAGTATTGTTATTGATTATGCAATTAATTTAGATATTGATTTAGTAATTCACATGACTGGAATATTAATAATAAATGAAACAGGGTCATTAACATCAACAACTAAAAGTTTAGAAATAAAAAATGGTGGTGCATTAGAAGTTTATGGAACCTTACAGGTTTATAATTTTACATTAGATAATTCATCTAATATAGTTATAGCCGAAGGTGTAACCGTAACTGTATATAATGACTTTACAAATAAAAATAATACTGATGGAGTTACTTTTGACGGCTTTTTAGATGTTCAAGGCGACTATTATAATGGAAATAAATCAGTAATTGGTGGATGCGGACAAATTTCTATAGCAGGCTCTTTTTACAATTGGGGGACAGCTTTTGAAACATCAGGACAAGAAGGCACTGGCCCATTTAGTATAATTTGTAATGGAGTATTACCAATTAATTTAGTTGATTATAAAATTAAATGCACAAAATCAGGCACTTACCTTGAATGGAGTACTGCCTCTGAAACAAATAACAATTATTTTTCAATTGAGAAAAGTATTGATTTGAAATCGTGGAAAACTGTTTCAACTTTATCTGGTGCTATAAACAGTAATAAAGTTCGCAATTACTCATTTATTGATACAGAATCAAATGATGTAAATACTTATTACAGAATCAAACAAACAGATTTAGATGGGAAATTTGACTACTTCGATATGTTATGCACTACTTGCAAATTGAATAATAACAAATTAGATTTTATTGGATTAAGTGCATCAGAAAATATGATTAAATTAATTATTACAACTGATGGCTTAGAACCTGTGCTTTTAACCATTACAGATTTAAACGGAACTAAAAAAGTAACAAAAGAAATTAATCCTGTTAAAGGAGAAAATATAATAAATATTGAATCCCCAACTCAAAGAGGGCTTTACGTTGTAAATATGATTCAAAATGAGAAAAGTAGTTCCAAAAGACTTTATATAAACTAATTAGTGGTTGGTTGAGTTGGGTTGAATAGCGAGATAAATTATTTATCTCGCTATTTTTTTTATTTATGTACCTAAAATCCGTAAGGACTAATGTCATTAAGTTAAGGTATTAATTAGCTAATACTGAGGAATCTCGAAGACAACCATAGGTTGCGACCGAAGGTCTAATATGATATTCAACCCATTCTGGGTTATTTTCAGCTTTGATTTACACCTCCGATTACATCGGAGGTTATTCAAATTGAAGCCTTTCAGGCTTAACTTAATGACATTGCCGTAAGGACTATGTTAAGTTGTTGTTTAACAGTCAGGTGAAAACACCTGACTGAAGTTTCATGCCCCTTGCAGGTGTTTTCACCTGCAAGCACTTACAAATTAACTTGCGGATTTAAGGATATAAACAAAAATAAATTTTAAAAATATTGTATTTTTGTTCTTTATATGAAAAGTCATTACCGATTAAAAAACAACAAAATTCTATATTTCTCTCGTTGGAGCAGAAAAAAATATGCTATTCTGGCAAGTCTAAGTAAAGTAGTTCATATTGGAAAACTAACAGTTAATATCGCAAATTGTTCTCTGAATAAACTTGAAAAATCAATTACAGTTTTATCAAATTCCTCTGAAAATCACTATGACGAATTATTTGATGTAATTTTCAAAGAATCAACTGTTAATAATATATTTTCAACTCAACTAATTCCAATAAATGTAAACTCTAAAAACGACAAATTTTTATACTGAAAATAACTCAAGGCTTTCAAAATGAATAAATTCAAATATTGAAAGCCTTTTTTAATTTAAAAAAATGACAAAAGAAAAAATTATAGAACTAAAAGACAAAATTGTAAAAGGTTATAATTTACCTCAAAAAGAAGCACTCGAACTATCTAATACTTCTGAAAAACAAACACTTTATTACTGTGCAAACGAACTTCGAGAACATTTCTGTGGAAACCACATTGACATTTGTACAATTACAAATGCAAAATCGGGCAAATGTCCCGAAGATTGCAAATGGTGTTCACAATCATCGCATCATACAAGCAATATTCCTATATATGAAATGGTTGAGCACGGTGTTGCATTAAATAATGCAGTATCAAGTGCAAAAAAAGGTATTCATAGACATTCACTTGTTACAAGTGGCAAACGTGTATCGAACAAGCAATTAGATGAATTTATTAAGATTTATAATGACATCAAAAATAACTGTGATATAAATCTTTGTGCATCGTTTGGACTCATAAACAAAGAACAATTACTCAAACTCAGGGAAGTTGGTCTAACTCAATATCATTGCAACCTTGAAACAGCACCTTCGTTTTTCAAAAATCTGTGTACAACCCATACTATTGAAGAAAAAATTCAAACTATAAAATGGGCTCAGGAAGCTGGTTTTACTTCATGTTCGGGTGGAATTATCGGAATGGGCGAAAACATGGAACAGCGTATAGAACTTGCTTTTGCACTTAAAGAACTTAACGTAAAATCTATCCCAATAAATATTCTGTCGCCTGTTGAAGGAACAAAACTCGAAGGACAACATCCTCTAACTGATGAAGAAATTCTAACTACTATAGCACTTTTCAGATTTATTAATTACGATGCAAATTTACGTTTAGCAGGCGGAAGAATAATGATTAAACATATCGAAAAACAAGTTTTAAGGGCAGGAATTAATGCTGCAATAGTTGGAGATTTGCTTACCACAATAGGCTCATCTGTTGACGAAGATTTAGATATGTTTACAAAGGAAGGTTTTGAGTTTTAATGCTGATTATTAACAATTTAAATAATACCCTAAATTCGCATTTATAACTTTAAGCGAATATGGCTTATTTTTCAATCCTAATCCTTGCATCCACTGCCACTACCCTATCTGATTTACCTAAAAGCGGATTTAGGTCCATTTCAAAAATTTCAGGTGCAACAGTTACTAAAACAGATAAACGAACAATTATATTCTTTATTAATTCCTCATTAACAGGCTCTTGTCCTCGCACACCTTTTATTATTCCATAGCCTTTAAGATTTTTTATCATATTTTCGGCTTCAAATTCTGATAGTGGAGCTAAACCTGCATTAATATCTTTCAAAACTTCGATAAAAATTCCGCCCAGTCCAAATAAAATCAAATGCCCGAATTGAGCTTCACGTTTTGCACCTGAAAATAACTCAATACCTGAAAGCATTGGTTGAATTAGTATTGCTGTTGTATCTTTAATTTTGAACATTCTTTCAAATTCTGAAGCAACTGTTTCAGTATTTTTCACATTAAGTACAACACCTCCAACATCAGATTTATGAACTGGTCCAACTACTTTCATTACAACCGGAAATCCAAGTTTTTTTGCTGAATTTATAGCTTCTTCTTTTGAAGTAACAACAGCTTCGCCAGCTCTTGCAATTCCGGCAGCATCAAGTAAACCCTGAATTTCTAACGGGCTTAAATATCCATTTGTTGCGTTATCAATTATATTTCTAATTTTAACTTTATCAACTTCAATAGATATATCACTTTTAACTTGTGGTTTGGGTGTATAAAAAACTTTAGTCAATGCTTTTCCAAATAATACCTCATCCGGAAAATTTATATGTCCTTTTGCAAGAAAGAAATCAATTTCAGTTTTAACATTAATGATTGATGGTAATATAGGAAAAATAGGTTTCTTGCATTTATTTATTTTTTCTTCGAGCAAATCATAAACATCGTAAACTGGAAATAATCCTGGACTTCCGAATATAACAGCCATAGCATCAATATTATCGAAATCATTTTCACAGGCATCAATTATATAACCTAATTGTTCGGCTGTACCTGTTGCCAAAAAGTCAATCGGATTTGAAATTGATGATCCATGATATAATTTTGTCAATAAATTTTTTGCTTTATCACTTTCTATAAGAGGTACATTTAGTCCGCCAGACGATAATGCGTCTGTTAGCATAACTGCTGGACCTCCTGCATGAGTGATAATTGCTATATTTTTCCCTTTTAATTCCGGATGCATAAAAATAGATGCAACATAAGCTAGTTCAACACGACTGTAACAACGTACAATTCCTGCTTTTCTAAATAATGCATCTACAGCAGTATCAGAACTTGCCAATGCTCCTGTATGTGAAGATGCCGCTCGAATTCCTGCATCTGAATTTCCTGATTTGATAGCAGCAATTTTACATCCTTTTCTGATTAAAGATGTGGCATGTTTTAGAAGTAAGGCAGGTTTATTTACACTTTCAATGTATAATAGTTTTACTTTTGAGCTTGTTTCAGGGTCGTAACTTTCATCCCAGTGTTTAACAACTTCTTCTACTCCAATCTGTGCACTATTTCCAACGGAAAAAACACTGGAAAAAGTTAAACCCTTTGGCATACTTGATTCCATAATAAAAATTGCTGTAGCCCCTGAGCCTGATGCAAAATCAACACCTTTTGAAGATAATTTGGGAATAGGTGTGGTAAACACACCATTGTAGTTTGAATTTAAAAAACCTATACAATTTGGTCCGATTAAGCTCCCACCAACGCTATTAATAATGTCAACAATTTGCTTTTCGATAATTGCTCCTTCGTGATTTTCCTCGCTAAATCCTGCTGAAAGAATTATAAATGCTTTTGTATTTTTTTTTGTAGCAAGGATTTTCACTGTTTCTAAACAAAATCTTGCAGCAATTGCAATTATCGCTAAATCTACACTTGGAATGTCGTCAGGGGTTTTATATGCTTTTATACCCTGAACAGACTCCTGTTTTAAATTTACAACATACAAATCTCCTTTAAATTTTCCATCAATAATATTTTTTAGAACTTTACCCCCGGGAGTTTGAATATTATCAGAGCCACCAACAATTACTATACTTTTTGGATTTATTAATTTATCGTGTATCATACATTTGCCATTAAGACGCTAAGACATAAAGAATTTATAGTAAAAACTTGAAGCTTAACACTGTTTTAATTAAATTTATTACGCGTCAAACCTAGTTTAAATTTAAAAATTATCAAATACTAAAGAACATCTTGGATATAGCTATTTAACATCTTAACCAATATCTTAATCACTTGTTAACTTCATAACTTAATTTTATAATAACTTAACAACCAATTATTTTTAATTAGTAATCAGAATTTTTATATTTGCAATAGCTTAATATCACAAATGCTTCAAATAGGAAAAGTTATAGTAAGTTTTGATGTCATTCAAAAAGAATTTGTTTGCGATTTACGTAATTGCAAAGGGGCATGTTGTATTGATGGCGACTCAGGTGCTCCGCTTGAAGAGTCTGAATTAAAGGTTTTTAGCAAAATTTATTCTAAAATCAAACCATATCTTAGAGCAGAAGGTATTGAAGCTATTGAAAAAGATGGATTTTATGTAATCGATTCTGATGGAGATTTTGTTACAACTCTTGTCAATAATAAGGAATGTGTATATTTATATTTTGATATGGGAATTGCAAAATGTGCAATTGAAAAAGCCTATTTCGATAAAAAAATTAAATTCCGTAAACCAATTTCATGTCATTTATATCCTATCAGAATTAATAAATACAATAAGTTTGATGCAGTGAATTATCATCGAAATAAAATTTGCAATCCTGCATTACTTCTTGGAAATGTTTCTGGAGTACCAATATATCGCTTTCTTGAAGAACCAATAGCAAGAAAGTATGGAAATAAATGGTATCAAAAATTAAAATATGCTGCCGAAAATCTTGAAATAGTGAAAATTAGTCAGGATAATGAATAAACAAATTGCATATCTTTTTTTTCTTACTTTTTATTCATTTTTTACATTCTCACAAGTTGTATTAGAAGAAAAAAATCAGGCAAAAACATTATTTGGTTTTCAATACAGTATTGCATATCCTCTTAATATTGTTAAAAACAACGACATAATTCAACAAGTTGACAGTGTTACACTTCTTGAAATAAAAAACAAAAGAAGTTATCTATTTGGGATGGAAATTCGTCAATATTTCACACATATATTTTCTTTACAAACCGGAATAAATTTTATTAGAAGAAATTACGATAATACTATTACAAATGATAGCATTACAACAAGTCGTTTACAATTTATAGGATATGAAATTCCTTGTATGGCACTTGCATACCTTCGATTAACTAAAAATATTTATATGGATAATGCCGTTGGATTTAGTGCAAACTTTTATCCATCTGATGTTGCGATTCCCCATTTTTATGGAATGAGAAAACGCTGGGTTAATTTCGGTTTACTTGCAAATGTAGGTTGGGAAATAAGAAATGAAAATCTTGGAATATTTTTTATTGGTTTTTCTTATCAATATCAATTTAAGCATATGTTTGATATTCTTTATTTTAAAAGTGATGTTACTGGAACCGGCAATTCAAGAAATCAAATTGGAGGCTCTTATTTTTCTCTGAATTTCAAATATTTCTTTCCTCAAAATTCTAAAAAATAAAAAACACTAATTCCCAATTTGGTAATTATGCAATTTTTTTCTATTTTTGTATATTCAAATTAATTTATTTAAAAAATGGATATAAAAATTATCAGAACTGAAGATGATTATAAAAATGCTTTGAAAAGACTTGATGAAATATTTGATGCTTCTGTAGGAAGTCCTGAAGGAGACGAAGCAGAAATTTTAGGATTGCTGATTGTTAAATACGAAAAAGAAAATTATCCTGTGGAAGCTCCAGACCCTATTGAGTATATTAAGTTTATAGCCGAGCAAAATGGCATGAAACCCAAAGACTTAATGCCGATTTTTGGCACTTTCTCAAGAGTTTCTGAGGTTTTAAATAAGAAAAGAAAATTAACACTTAATATGATTAAGAAAATTAATGAAAAACTCCAAATTCCTTATGAAATATTGCTACAAAGTTATAAATTGTCTAATTGAAAGTTAATCATATTAATTAAAATGATAATTATTCAAGTAAAATAATTTTAACAAACAACTTTTTTTTATTTCACACAATCATCTGATTAATAAATAAATACACATAACAATATTATACTGCAATAGTTATTTATAATAAATAAATCGACATTTTTTTAACGACTCATTATTTTTTTCAAAAAAGAAAATTAATTTTGTAATATTAATTACAATTAGTTTTCTTTTTTAATTTAATTCTGATGCATATAATAAAACAAAAAACATTAAAATAATTTTGGAACAGACACAATGATGTTGAAAATCAATTAAAATCATGGATATTTAACATTGAAAATTCAACATGGAAGAATTTTAAAGATGTAAAAAAATATACGGGTCAGCTGATTTATTGAAAGATAACAGAATTGTATTCAATATTAAAGGAAATGATTATAGATTAATTGTAAAAGTAAATTTTGACCGTGGTCAGGTTTATATTAAATTTATCGGAACACATAGTGAATATGACAAAATTGACGCAAATACAGTAGATCTGTATTAAAACGACTTGCCTACAAACTAAATATTTTCAAATTGTACTTTTTTTTATTGATTTTGTGATTTCAATTCCATATGAATAATTTGACAAATTCATTAAATCAATAAAGTTCAGTTATTGCTTTTCTATAAATTTCAGGCGATTTCTTATAATCGCTGAGAGTTATTGAAGTTATTGCCTTAAACTGAGTTGATAAATGCTGAACACTGCTATAATCCATCATATATGCAATTTCGCTAACAGTAAATTCATCTGATTCAAGCATTTGCTTAATGCGTTCGATTTTGTGAAGAATAATAAATTTTTCTAAAGTAACTGGTTCATTTTTAGAAAAAATCTTTGAAATTTGTTGATAGCTCATGTTAAGCTTTTCAACCATATATTCCGATTTTCTAATAATTGAATCAACATTATTAAGGTGATAAACAAGCTCAATTACAGCAAGTTTTATTTGTTCAACTATTATTTTTTCACGGTCTTCAAGTAACTCAAAGCCATTTTCATGAAGTAAATCAGCAATTTTAAGTTTAGTTATATTATTTTCGTTGTAAACAATTTCGGCTAATCCAAGTTCTATTTTATTTATTTTAATATCATAGCTTTTAAATAACCAAGTAATAACTTTAATGCAACAAATACATACCATGTTTTTTATCCTGATTTGTTCGGTTTGCATAAATATTAAAGCAGTTTTTTTAAAAAGACTAAAATAAAAAAAAGATTACAAAAATGTAATCTTTTAATATTTATTTATCTGACGTTATTCTTTTTCGATTACTGGAGGAGCCGGCTGAACAGGAGGCTCTGGTCTTATCATTCCTTTTCCTTGTGGACCTCTATTCATTCCTTTTCCATTAGCCATTGGTCGTTTATCTTCTTTTTTATCATTGTGCATATCAAATATTAATCTTTGTTCTTCGGTTAAAATTTTTCTGATTTCTTGTTTGTGAGCTTCACGATTTTTCATCATTTGTGTTTTTAAATCTCCAATTTCATCTATTTTTTTATTTATTGCAACCATATCAGCTTTTTCGGCAGTTGAAAGTGTATTTAATTGTGCTTTTTTTTCTCCTAATTGATTTTTTATTGGAAGCATTTGTTTCAAGTGTGGAGTTTTTAAAGATTCTATCTTTTTTGTTTGCTCTTCAGTAAGATTTGGAATATTTTTCAACATTCCTTTTTCAAAATCTTGAGCTTTAATACTGAGAGTTGAACTAATTATTATTGCTATCGCAAGAATAATTCCTTTTAATTTTTTTGTTTTCATAATATTAAATTTTTAGGTGATTAATGTTTCTTTGATTATAAATATTAAAAAAGGTTTAAAGTAAAAAAACTTTTTTTCACATCAAACCTTAAATATATTGTCCTTAAATCCGAAAGACTTATGCTAAGTAGCCGAATGTTAAGTCATTGCGAGGACACAAAGCAATCTGCATTTAATAAGAGATTGCTTCACAGCGTTCGCAATGACGGCAGTCTTGCGGATTAAAGGTATTGTAACTAATTAAAATTGTTCGCATTGATTAATCTATAATGTCAAAACCTGTGTATTTTCTCAAAATTTCTGGAATTTCTATTCCTTTTTCTGTTTGATTATTTTCAAGTAAAGCAGCAACAATTCTAGGCAAAGCCAAAGCACTTCCATTTAAAGTATGAGCAAATTGAGTTTTTTTCTCGCTATCTTCTTTAAATCTTAGCTTTAATCTGTTAGATTGATACGATTCGAAATTTGATACCGAGCTTACCTCCAGCCACTTATCTTGCCCTGCTGAATAAACTTCAAAATCATAAGTTTTAGCTGATGTAAATCCCATATCTCCGCCACAAAGTAAAACAATACGATATGGTAATTCCAGCTTTTTAACAAGACTTTCAACATAATTTACCATTTGCTCTAACGCATCATAAGAATTTGAAGGATGTTCGAGCCTAACAATTTCAACCTTATCGAATTGATGAAGTCGATTTAAGCCTCTAACATCTTTTCCGTAAGAACCGGCTTCACGTCTGAAACATGGTGTATATGCAGTATTTTTTACTGGAAAATCTTTTGCATTAAGCAAAACATCTCTATATATATTTGTAACAGGAACTTCGGCGGTTGGAATAAGATATAAATTATCAATTCCAACATGATACATTTGTCCTTCTTTATCAGGTAATTGACCAGTTCCAAATCCGGAATCTTCGTTTACAAGAATTGGTGGTTGAACCTCCATATAACCTTCTTTTCCGGCTTCATCAAGAAAAAAATTAATTAAAGCACGTTGTAATTTAGCTCCTTTTCCTTTGTAAACAGGGAAACCTGCACCGGTAAGTTTGTTACCAAGCTCGAAATCAATAATTTTATATTTATCAGTTAATTCCCAATGAGGAAATTTTTTTGAGCCGGCTTGTGGAATAATTCCACCACTTCTTATAATTGGATTATCTTCTGCACCTCTTCCGATAGGAACAGATGTGTGAGGAATATTTGGAATTTGAACTAAAATTGAAGTTATTTTCTTTTCAATTTCAGCTAAATTTTGTTCAAATACTTTGATTTCATCTTTTAAATCAGATGTTTTCTGACGAGCATTATTAGCTTCTACCGTTTTTCCAGCCTGAAAAAGGCTTCCAATTTCTTTCGATATTGTATTTAACTGAGCTAGTTTTTGGTCAAGTTGAAACTGTGTGTTTTTACGTTCGTTATCAAGTTCAATTATTTTCTCAATTCTTTCTTTTCCGTCAAATTTTTTAACAGAAAGTCTGTCGATAACGAAGTCTTTATTTTCTTGGATAAATTTAATTGTGAGCATAAATAAAATAATTTTTGTGCAATTTATCTATAATTTTAAATTGTAAAAAAAAATCCTGACTTTATTTTAAAATCAGGATTTCATTAATATATAGTTTGAATTTACTCAGCAGCAATAGGCTGAATAGAAACGTACGACCTGTTATCTCTTTTTTTAGTAAACACAACTGTGCCATTTGTAAGTGCAAATAATGTATGGTCTTTTCCCATTCCTACATTAGTATCTGGATAATGAACAGTGCCTCTTTGACGAACCAAAATATTGCCTGATTCTGCAAATTGACCACCATACAATTTAACTCCTAATCTCTTACTATGCGATTCTCTGCCGTTTCTTGAACTTCCGGCTCCTTTTTTATGTGCCATTTTCTAACTTTATTTGAAATTAAACAATGATATCTTCTATTTGTATTTGAGTCATCGGTTGACGGTGACCATTTAGAGTTTGATAACCTTTTTTCTTTTTCTTTTTGAAAATCAGTACTTTATCAGCTTTTACGTGGGCTAAAACAGAAGCAGATACTTTTGCGCCATTTACATTTGGAGTTCCTACCTGAATTTTACCATCATTGTCAACTAACAATACATTTTCAAATTCTACTTTAGCTCCATCTTCGCTTTCAAGGTTATTAACATAAATTTTTTTGTTTTTTTCAACCTTATATTGCTTTCCAGCTATATCAACAATTGCGTACATTACAATTAATCTTTACTTTATTTAAAAACTTTGGACTGCAAAAGTATTAAAGTTTTAATTATTTACAAAGTTTTCTATTGATTTTTTATTTTCTAAATTTTTAAATGTGCTGAATTTAAGTTTTAAATAAATCTTTAAGCTATTTATGGGTTCATATGTAGTTAGTGCGAATAAGAAAAAACATTGTTTTTTAAATTTCCGATATTAGATGTACGATATACGATTGCCTAAACCTAAGTCCCCAAAATCGCAAATCCTAAATCGTAAATCCTAAATCGTAAATAAAAAATATTTTTTCTATTCTATTGTTTTTTTTAGATTTGAAAACTATTTAAAATTTTAGAAGTGATGGAAGATATTAAAAATTATATTCTTAATAACAAAGATAGATTTATTGACGAGCTTTTTGGCTTAATCAGAATTCCTTCGATAAGTGCAAAATCTGAAAATAAGGAAGATATGCGTAAAGCTGCATTATATCTTAAAAGTGCATTTATAAATGCCGGTGCTGATATGGCAGAAGTAATGACCTCAAAAGGAAATCCAGTAATATTTGCAGAAAAAATTATAAACCCACAACTTCCCACAATATTAATTTACGGGCATTATGATGTAATGCCGGCAGAACCATTAGATTTATGGAAATCGCCTCCTTTTGAGCCTGAAATTCGCGACGAAAAAATATATGCTCGTGGTGCCGATGACGATAAGGGGCAACTATTTATGCAAATAAAAGCATTTGAATTTATGGTAAAAACCGACAAATTACCATGTAACGTGAAATTTATGGTCGAAGGCGAAGAAGAAGTCGGCTCTCCAAGTCTTGAACAATTTTGTATAGATAATAAAGAACTTCTTAAAGCAGATATAATATTAGTTTCTGATACTGGAATGTATTCAAAAGATATTCCGTCAATTACAACAGGATTAAGAGGTTTGGCTTATTGGGAAATAGAAGTTACTGGTCCATCAAGAGATTTACATTCCGGAATTTTTGGCGGAGCAGTTGCAAATCCAATAAATGTTCTTTCAAAAATTATTGCTGATATAATTGATGAAAATGGCAAAATTACAATTCCTGGATTTTACGATGACGTGCATAATGTTTCACAGGAGGAAAGAACACTTTTATCACAAGCTCCATTTAATGAAACTGAATTTAAAAAATCTATTGAAGTTGTAGAATTGTCGGGAGAAGTTGGATATTCTACAATAGAAAGAACAGGAATTAGACCAACATTTGACGTTTGTGGAATTTGGGGAGGTTATACCGGTGAAGGTGCAAAAACCGTTTTACCTTCTAAAGCCTATGCAAAAGTTTCGTGCAGATTAGTACCAAATCAAAACCATGAAAAAATTGCAAAATTATTTAAAGATTATATTGCATCAGTTACTCCATCGAGTGTAAAAATAGTAGTTAAAACTTTACATGGAGGTCAGGGTTATGTTTGCCCAATTGATACTCTTGCATATAAAGCCGCAGAAAAAGCATATATCAAAACATTTGGAAAACAACCTGTTCCTTACAGAAGTGGTGGTAGTATTCCAATAATTTCGACTTTCGAAAATGTACTTGGAATTAAGACTATTTTAATGGGTTTTGGATTAGAAAGTGATGCTATTCATTCTCCAAATGAGAATTATCCATTATATAACTTTTATAAAGGAATTGAAACTATTCCTTATTTTTATAAATATTATACAGAAACGTTTAAAGCTTAAAATTGTTTTTTCTGAAGGCTATAAAAAATGTAGCCTTTTTTTTTGCAAATGTTATAAAATGTCAATTTTGTAATCCAAATTTCAGTTAAGCATAAAAATTATTACATTTGTTTAAAATTACATTATGGGACTTCCTGGTTTTTTTAAACTGCCTAAACATAAGAGTTTTAATTATTCTCCACGTTATTACGATGAGAGAAAAGAAGAACTGGAAAAGTTAAAAAATGAAAGTGCAGAGTCTCGTATAAATTTTTCGGACAAGCCAATAATTATGAAAGGTTTTTTCAAAGAAAACCTTAAAAATAATCAAAAAAAAGCATTAAATAAATCGAACGCAAGGCTGATAATTATAATCCTATTTCTATTTTTCATTTTGTATTACTTTTTTTATAAATAAGCCTGATGTCAGATATTATTCAATTATTACCCGATTCAGTTGCAAATCAAATAGCTGCAGGTGAAGTAATTCAGCGTCCGGCTTCAGTTGTAAAAGAATTAGTCGAAAATTCAATAGATTCTGGTGCCGATAATGTTGAAGTTAACATTAAAGATGCCGGACGAACTTTAATTCAAATAACCGATAACGGAACCGGAATGTCTGAAACCGACGCCCGGCTTTCTTTTGAACGACATGCTACATCAAAAATCAGAAACATAAACGACTTATTTCTAATCCAAACAATGGGTTTCAGAGGCGAAGCACTCGCATCAATTGCTGCTATTGCTCAGGTTGAAATGAAAACCAAAAAAGAGAATCAAGAAGTTGGTACATATATAGAAATTTCAGATTCAATTGTTCATAAACAAGAACCTTGCTCTTGCTCAAAAGGAACACAGATTTCTGTCAAAAATATTTTTTTTAATGTTCCTGCCCGTCGCAAGTTTTTAAAATCCGATAATACAGAATTTAGAAATATTATAGTCGAATTTCAGCGAATTGCATTGTGCCGTCCCGAAATTGAAATGAGTCTTTTCCATAACGATAACGAAATTATTCATTTGCCAAAAAGCAATCTGAAACAACGAATAGTTAATTTGATTGGAAAAGCTATAAATCAATCGCTTGTAGCAATTAAAACTGAAACTTTATTAGGCAATATTTATGGTTTTGTAGGAAAACCCGAATATGCAAGAAAAACCTCTTCGGAGCAATATTTTTTTGTAAATGGCAGATATATGCGACATCCATATTTTTACAGGTCGGTTATGTCGTGTTATGATAAATTAATTCAACCCGGATTTTTTCCCGGATATTTTATTTATTTCGACATCGACCCTGCAAAAATTGATGTGAATATTCATCCAACAAAAACTGAAATAAAATTTGAAGACGAAAATTCAATAAATCACATTATTATAGCATCAGTTCGTGAAGCATTAGGAAAATTCAATATTGTTCCTTCTATTGACTTTGATGTTTTGCAAAAGGTTGATATACCTATGTTTACAAAAAATACTCAAGTCAAATTTCCAAAAATTGAAGTAAATCAAGATTACAATCCATTTAATAAAGAAGAAAATCCCAGAACTTTTGAAAA